>DASZXF010000300.1:0-11718 GCA_035546055.1 Ktedonobacteraceae bacterium | reverse complement strand
TGGCGTGGCGTGTTGCTGGACGCCAGCTCTGGGCGCGGGTGCTTTCTGCTGACGCAGGGGATTGGGGGCCAGTGGTTCCATCTCCTCCAGCGGCTCCTCCTTGCTCGGCTGAACTGCGGGGAAAGGCAGAGCCTGCTGTTTCACGCCTTTGACCGCCGCCTGGTGTTCGGCGCGGTTAAGCTGCTGAGCCGGGCGCGGACCTTTCTTGACCCGGCCAATCTCATTAATATGCTGATTGATATTATTGCGGGGATCTTCTTCCTCGTCGGCGAAGTCATCCTCAAACTCAATCACGTCCTCCTCGTCCTCCTCATCCTCCAGATCTTCCTCATCGTTCAAGGGAGCGGGACGTTTGCCAGCTCCCTGCGCGCTCTTGTGGTCGTTGACGTCGCGGCTGTAACGTGGACGCTGGCCGAGATAGGGTGAAACGCGCGGAACGTCCTCCGCTTCGCCAACATGGCGTGGATCGAGAAAGATTTTTTGCACGGCGCTCCACACGCTCTGCAACTGGCTCAGGGTAATGCGAAAAGTGAAGAGAATCAGCAGTACAAACAGACCCAGCACCAGGACGTGCGCGCCAAAGCCCCAGCTTTGCACAGGAGCCGCCAGCAGACCGCCGATAATGCCGCCTGTGGTATGTCCGAAAAGGAGCTGGCTTTCCGCCATTAGCAGCACCAGCAGACCCACCAGACCCAGCACCAGCGACCAGCGGATAAAACGGATATTGCGCGCCCCCTCGATGAGATGAGCGATGGCGAAGGCGATCAGTCCCAGGCAGAGAGGAATTTCCGCCCAGCCGAACAGACTGCTGAAAAAGTTGCTCAAAGGCTGAAACAGCGGTTGATCATGCCAGAAAGTCAGGCCGAACAGCAAAAAGAGCGAGAGGATCAGCAGGGCGATGCTGAAAAGGCGCTGCTGCTCGTGAGGCTGCATAGCCTCCCACTTCTCACGCATCTGCTGGATCACGCGGGAATCGGCGGGCATGGCGGGAACATTCGCCGCGCCCTTGCGGCCACTGGAGCCAGCGGACGCGCCTTTGCGGGCAGACGTTTCGCCGCCTGAGCGCTGAGCGCCGCCGCGTCCACCGGGGCTACTTGCCGCGCGCGAGCGGTTGCTGGAGGAAGACTGTGAGGCCACCCGCGCGCTGCTGGAGCCCACGCCGCCCGCCGCCCGGCTCACCCGCGAAGACTTCGTTGCCTCAACTCCAGGCGCCAGGCGCTCGGCTTTTGTCTGTTCTTTTCTCTGTCCATTGCCAGCCATACTCAGACCCTCATTTCGCCAGAAGACACATAAAGACACCCCTTATGATAGCGCAGGTGTTCCAGAATGCGCAAGGGGCAATCTCGCGCATCTCGTCGCAGCATCCCGGTATATCGCCCTACATAAGAGACGTTGCACAGGCCCGGCTCTGATACAAAGGCGCAAGGGACGAACGCTTGCCGGCAGACTCTCTCCATGTGAAAGAAGATCAGGATGGGCAGCCGCGCGGCCTGTCCATCCTGATCCTCTTTCATATCTTGCTCAGTGGAGCGTTTTTAGACCTCCATCACCACCGGCAGAATCATGGGACGGCGGTGTGTCTGGTCATAGAGGAACTCGCTCAGGGTGTGGCGAATTTTGTCCTTGACGAAGGACCAGTCGGAGGCATGACCGTTGAGGTTGCCGAACGAGTCCAGCACCCGCTCGCGGGCACTTTCCAGCAGTTCCTCCGAATCGCGCATATAGACGAAGCCGCGCGAAACGATATCAGGACCGGCCAGCGGCATACCCGTCTCTTTATCGACCGTCAGCACCACCATCAGAATGCCATCCTGTGCCAGCACCTGGCGGTCGCGCAGCACAATCTGCCCGATATCGCCCACGCCCAGACCGTCCACAAAGACATTGCCGCAGGTCGCGTGCTCGATCACCCTGAAATCTTCTCCGGTCATTTCGATGATATCGCCATCTTCAGCCACCAGAATATGCTCCGCCGGAATGCCCAGCGAATAGGCCAGCTTGGCGTGCAGCACCAGTTGACGATATTCGCCGTGAACCGGCAGGAAGAACTTTGGACGCAGCAAGCTCAACATAAGCTTCTGTTCTTCCTGGGCGGCGTGTCCCGACACATGGACATTGGCAATCGCCTGGTAAAAGACCTCCGCACCCTGGCGGAAGAGGTTGTTGATCGTGCGATTGACCATGCGCTCATTGCCCGGCACCGGCGTAGCGGACAGAATGACCGTATCGCCCGGCTGGATGCGGATCATGCGGTGATCCTGGTTCGCGATGCGCGTCAGGGCCGAAGTTGGTTCGCCCTGGCTGCCGGTGCAGATAATGGCCACCTGTTCCGGCGCGAACTGCTTGATATCCTCCGCGCGAATCAGCAGACCCGGCGGCACGTTCAGATAGCCCAGTTCAATCGCCATCTGTACATTATTAATCATGCTCCGTCCGACCAGTGCCACGTGCCGCTCGTAGCGCTCGGCGGTATCAATCACCTGCTGCACCCGCGAGAGCAGCGAAGCGAAGGTCGCCAGGATAATCCTGCCCGGCGCGTTGGCGAAAATCTTATCGAACGAATCGTTAATCACGCGCTCCGACGGCGTATAGCCTGGCGACTCAATGCGCGTGCTATCGCCCATCATCACCAGCACGCCCTCATTGCCCAGGCGGGCCAGCGTGCCAAAATCGGCGGGTTCGCCATTGACCGGCGTGTGATCAAACTTATAGTCGCCCGTATGAACCACTGTGCCCAGCGGAGTATGCACAGCCAGAGCCACCGCGTCAGGAATGCTATGGTTGATACGGATAATCTCCACCTCGCACTCGCCCAGCTTCACGCGGTCCCCCGGCGCCACCACGTTCATACTCACCTTATCAAGGAGACGGTGTTCCTTTAGCTTGACATTAATCAATCCCTGAGTCAAACGCGTCGAGTAGATAGGCGGATAATTCAGTGCCGGGAGAACATAGGGCAGGCTGCCGATGTGATCTTCGTGACCGTGGCTGATGAAGATGCCACGCACGTTTTGCTTCTTGTCATTCAAGTACGAGGTATCGGGGATAACCAGATCCACTCCAAACATTTCTTCATCGGGAAACATCGACCCGGCATCAATGATGAAAATGTCGCTTCCATACTCCAGTACCATCATGTTCTTTCCGACTTCCCCCAGACCTCCCAGGGGGACCAGTCGAATTTTTTCTGTTGTCAAGGTAAAAAAGACCTCCCCACTACACTAAAAGAATGTAGTGCTCTAAAAGTATTTCTTTGTTTTTATGTATCTCCACTTCTGTCTGCGTCCACAGAAGTAAAAGCCGTAGTAAAAAGTTTGATTGTCTTAAAAATAAGTTCTATTCTTCCATTAAAAGTGTACCATAGACCCGCTAAAAAGACAAGCCAGCAGCCTGCTCGCTTATACCAGATGTTATCAAAGTGATGGCTTTTGCTCAAGTCTCTTATTTTTGAGGCAACTGAGGTATTTTTGCGACTTCCAGCCGCAAAAATACCTCAGTTGCCTCAAAAATAAGAGACTGCTCGCGCCACAGGCGCGAGCAGTGAATTGCGTGGGACAGCGAAATGCGAAAAAGCCAGGCTTATGATGCCGCCAGCAGTTCCGCTTCGTTCAGGGGGCCGAGGGCGACGAGCACCTGTTTTTCGCGCACCGGGAAACGCTTGAGGGCACGCATGACATCCTCTGCCGTAACCTTTTCGATGCGTTCAATCTCTTCCTCGACGCTGATCAGGCGCCCTTCGATGACCCAATCGTTGGCGATGGAGCGCATGCGCGAGAAGGTGGACTCGCTGCTCAGGACCATGTTACTGATCCATTTGTCTTTGGCGCGGCGCAGTTCGTCCTCGTAGATGCCATCCTCCAGCAGACTGCTCAGTTCGGCGTTGAGCAACTTCAGCACGTTGGGAGCCTCTTCGGGGGTCGAGTTGGCTTCCATCATCATGATGCCCGTGCCTTCCATCGCCCAGATGCCCGCGCTGGCCGATTCCGCCAGACCTTTCTGATGGATGTTCCAGAAGAGGCGCGAGCCATCGCTATCGCCCAGGATGCTGCCGCCGAGGATAGCGGCGTAGTAGTCGGGATCTTTCACATCAACCGCCGGCATGGCGATAATCATAATCTGCTGTTTCAGCTTGGGATCGACAATGATTTCATTGACCGACTGAGCCGGCTGGTATGGCTCAACGTGCCGGCTGGCATCGCCTGTCCGCCAGGTGTTGCAGTGCTTTTCCGCCAGGGCCACCACCTGCTCCCAATCGAAATTACCAGCAATCGAGAGGATCAGATTATTCGCCGCGTAGCGCTGATCCCAGTAGCGGCGCATCTGCTCAATTTTCATATCCTGAATGCTCTCCCGCGAGCCGAGTACATCGTGGCCCAGCGGGTGAGTCGCAAAATAGACCTGCATCATGCGGCGGAAGGCCAGGTTGTACGGCTGGTCTTCCGAGCGGGCGATTTCGTTGATAATCACCTCTTTTTCGGTCTCAAAATCGCTCTCAGCCAGGCGCGGATACATCATATCGCTCAGCAATTCAAGCGCGCGTTCCAGGTATTCTCCCAGCACGCGAGCGTAAAAAACCGTAGCTTCGTGCGAAGTAAAGGCGTTAATCTCCGCGCCGATCTTGTTAAATTCGAGGGTAATCTCCTGCCAATCGAGGGTCTTTGTGCCCTTGAAAACCATGTGCTCCAGAAAATGCGACACGCCCGCAATCGAGGGGTCAGGCTCGTCGCGCGAGCCAGTGCGCACATAGTACGAAACCGCAACCGACTCGAAATCCGGCATCGGCTGGCCGACGATTTGCAGGCCATTGGGCAGTTGATGAGTATGAAACACAGTACCGTTGGCTGTGGATTCGGTCATGAAGTTTTCTCCTTCTATGCAAGGCAGGATGCGTCTTGACACGCGTACCGGCAGAAAAAGGCGCTGCGAGTACAGCAGCCTCATCTTGAAGGTATCATCAACTAATGATAGCCCTGCTACCTATCCCTTGTCAAATACGCTCAGAATCGTGGTCAGAGCGGGGGTTAAGCCCCAAAAGCATTCAGGTACGGGTTGAATAGAAAAGAAGGCTATGATATTCTTATAGGAATGTACAGACCACACGCAGTATATCCATCCGTGTATCACCGTACTATAAGCCCGGCCTCTTTGTGGTGCCGGGGAGGGTCAGATCTACGCGAGGTTCAGAAGGAAATCCAAATGTCGAACGCCATCTGGGGAGATCCGAAACCGACCAGTGATGAGCAATACCCCTTGAAACTGCTCAAAGGGCTGTTACAGGATATGCTTAAAACTACGTCGGCTTATGGCGCCTGTATCGCATTATATGACGAGAGTATTAATCAGATGGTCGTGCGTTTGCATGTACGACGGGTTCTGCCTGGTGAGAAAGCGGACGAACTGCGTCTGGAAGCCGGAAGCGCACCCGCGCGTTCTCCCCTGCGACGCAATTCGATGAAACTGGCCGATAAGCCTCCCACGCCTTTCCCGGAGACGCCGCTGAGCGGAGAGGCACGCTTTGCCCTGGTGACGACCTCGCGCGAGACAGCTCTCTTCCCGCCCGGCCATGCCTATCCGCTGGGCCAGGATCTGATCGGCGCGACGTGGAGCCATCGCCAGTCCTATCAGATCAGCCACCAGCAGTACCAGAGTCTGCGCGCGAACGCGCATCAGCCCCTGATCGAAGAGTCCTTTGTGCCGGATTGGTACGTCACGCTGCCCCTCAAAGAGCCGGAACTGGTCTACAGCGACGTTGATCGCAAACCTCCCCAGAATCAGGTACTGGGCGTCATTGTGCTCTATCAGATTGGCGCCAACCTCGGTCTGCCCAGCCAGCAGCGCGAAATACTCCAGCAACAGGGCGAGCGCATCAGCCTCTACCTGCAAAATGATCGTCTGATGCGCCTGCAAATGCGCACCAGGGACCATATCAAGCATTTGCAGCAGATTAGCTCGACATTTCCCAATACCCTGCGTCTCTCCGACCTGGTGGAAGAGGTCTACCGCTTCGTGCTCAATACCGTGGATGTCTCCTCGCTGCTGCTCACGCTTTACGACCGCGACACGCAGAAGCTCTACGATATTTTCGCGGTCAATCATGGCAGGCGCATCGAAGGATTGACCGACCGCCCTGCCATCGCCAACCCGGCTGAGCGCCCGGACTGGTGGCAGGTAATGCAGCGCGAAAAGCGCACCCTGCTCCTGGCCCTGGACAACCACGAGCAGCGTCAGGACGTGCGCACCCACGCCGAGCTGCTCTCCGGCACCTGGGGAGATCAGACCAACGCGGAGACTTTTCTGCTCATTCCCATGAAAATGTTCAATCGTGTGGTCGGTTCGCTCAGCGTCACCAGTCAGCGCGCCCAGGCCTATGGTCCCCTGGAGATTCTGGTCCTGGAAACTATGGTACAGATCATCACCGTGGCCATCGAAAATGCCAAGCTCTACGAGCGCCCGCGCCTGGCTCTCAAACAGTCCAAGCGGCGAGAAGAAGCGCTGGCCGTCACCATCAGCGCCCTCCAGGGCATCAGCACCGTCCTGAACGTCAAAGAACTGCTGCACAAATTCGTCGAAACCGTCGCCAGCCTGGTTCAGGCCGAAATGTGCTCCTTCTTTCAGTTTGAAAGCGAAACCAACGAGCTGATCGCCCAGGCCATCTTTGACAGCACCGGCAAATGGAAAGCCTACGACCGCGCGCCTTCCAGCGGACACGGCGATCACGATGAGCTTATTCAAATGATACGCCTGCCTTTCACCGGTTCCCTGCTGGAACACATGGTAAACGAACCCTTCTTTTACCTGGACGAAACCACCATCGAAGCTCTCGCGCAGGCCAGTTGTGAAAGTGGAGCCATTTTCTTACGCGAAATGCGCAATCAGAAAATGCTGATCATTCCTGTGCGCCGTTACCAGACCGATATGGTTGGTATTCTGGCCATCCACACATCTCAGCAAAATCGCAACTTTCAGCCGGAAGAGATCAGCGTGCTCATGGCCATCTCCGCCCAGGCTGGCAACGCCATTCGCAACGCCCAGTTGTTCGAGCAGATTCAGGAAGGCAACGCCGAGTTGCAGCGCATGGACAAAATTAAAGACGAGTTTATCGTCACCGCCTCGCATGAACTGCGTACCCCGCTCAGCGCCATCAGCGGCTACTCGTCGCTTCTGCGCAAACAGGGTGAGAACGGACGAGTCAATCCCGAACAGGTCTTGAAGTACGCCACCAAGATTGTCGGTTCGACCCAGCAATTGAAAGATCTGGTCGACAACATGACCAGGGCCGCGCGCCTGGTCGGACTGGAGAAGCTGGACCTCGAACTGGCGCCTATACAACTGCTGGCCGCCACGCAGACCGCCACCAACATGATCAACATCCACCTGGAGCAGCCCATCGTTGTCAACATCGCCCCCGACCTCTGGGTGAACAGCGACGCCCTGCACCTGCGCCAGGTAATTACCAATCTGCTGGACAACGCCGTTAAATATTCGCCTCCGCACGGGCGAACCGAAATTCGCGCGCGGGCCATGCTGCTGTCGCAGATTCCCGAAGATCACGCCGATTACACCATTCTGGCCAGTGGAGAGAATCCCGAAGTCGTGCGCGTCGATGTCTGCGATCAGGGCGAAGGTATTGCGCCAGAGGATGTTGACAAAATCTTCGAGAAATTTGTGCGCGCCCCCCGCTCATTGACCACGCCAGTACGCGGCACCGGTCTTGGCTTGTACATCTGCCGCAGTTTTATCGAATCCATGGGAGGCCGCCTCTGGCTTGATCGCAGCACGCCGGGGCTTGGCTCCGTTTTCAGCTTTTACCTCATGCGCGTTCCCCTGCCGGCCAGCGCACAGGAACAGGAGGATCTCGAACTCGAAGCCGATTAAAAGGTTGACATCAAGGGGCAGAGCGGCCAGAGAGCCAGCCGGGCCCGGTAGTTTGTTGGAATGGAAGAAGTATATGACTCAGAGCCGCAACCAGCGACGGAAAACGCCAGATCCATCGCTCAAACCGCAAAAAATTCTGGTGGTTGACGACGATCCCATCATTCGCGACATGATGGCCGATCTGCTCGAAAGCGAAGGCCACGCCTGTGTATCAGTGCGCAACGGTCAGGAAGCCCTGCGCCTCCTGCGCGAGCCCACCAGCTACCTGGTCTTTCTCGATCTCATGATGCCCGCCTTCAGCGGCAAAGACGTATGCGCCGCCCTGGCAGAGCAGCCGCAGATACGCCAGCGTCACATTCTTATTCTCATGTCCGCTATGGACAACCTTGCCGAAACCGCCAGTCTCGACATCGATATGGTCATGCCCAAGCCATTTGTCATCGAAGACCTTGAAGAAGCGCTCGAAACCTACATGCACTGATCCCCTCCGGCGAGCCAGACGGGCTTCTTTACTCTTTAGCAAACGCTTCATCGAAGGTCGTTTTTTCGTAGACTTCCGCGACAGCGATCTGATTGCCAAGGCTGGACAATGCTATTGTATCATCGTGGGTGAAATTGCGCTTGATCCAGTGATCTCCTTCGCGTTGATAAAGCTGAATTCTCATGACCTGCGTATCGATGAGGAGAATATCTTGAACAGTGGGAATATCTTGATAAAGCTCAGCTTTTAAGCCTCGATCACGTACCTTGGTACGAGGCGAGAGTACTTCAGCAACCAGACAAGGATGTTGTATTGCTCTTGTAGCGTGATAATCTCGTCGGTCACAGCTTACTGAGACATCGGGACAGATGCAGTCCTTATTAGCTAATTGCACGTAAACATCCGAATTGTAGACAATACAGGGGCGTTTCTGGAGTAAATTACCAAGAATTCTTCCAAGGTTGTTGCAAATGATCGAATGATCAGGTGAGCCACCAGTCATCATGTAAGGGTAGCCGTCGATATACTCGTAGCGGTGCTCAGGATCACTTTCAGCAAGAGCAAAAAACTCTTCAAGGCTGATTTTCTCCTGGTGTTTATCATGTTGAATAGCCATCGGTTTTTCTCCTGCCAGACGCAATAGCTGCCCTACCTGCCGCTTCCATTATACCATAAGCTCTTTTTCTCCCCCAAAAATAAAAAATGCCAAGGGACGGAATCGAACCGACGACACCAGCATTTTCAGTGCTGTGCTCTACCAACTGAGCTACCTTGGCGGGTGTAGATCGTATCTACAGGCGGCATAATACCATATCGTCGGGGAGAAGTCAACACTTTTTTTTCCCGTTGGGCGAAGTCCGCATTTTTTGGCGATATGCGCCTGACCCTGGTTTCGTGTTTGTGCCTGACCCTTTTTTCCTAATCCTCCGCATAAGCAAGCGAGCAAAACACGTTGATACGCAAATAGACAATCAGCCGGTGATTTATTCCTTTACAGGGTGATGGTCCGCTCGGAAGGGCCGTCGTTGGTAAAGGAGTTGTTGATTTGCGTATGCGAAAATATCAGTACATCTGGGAATTTGTCAGGCGTCATCGTGTGGTCAGTCTGGCGCTGGGGCATGTCTGCGTGCTGCTGGTGCTGGCGACGGTATTATTCGGGGGCGCGAATATCATCAGGACGTTCGCGCGGACGAGTTGCGGCAGTGGCGATCTGGCTTACTCGACACAGCCGGGAGATACGCTGAGCGGAATTGCCGCGCATTATAAGATGGATTGGCCGCGCCTGGCGAGCTATAACCATATCAGCGCGCCGTATACTATTTATCCCGGCCAGACGATCTGTGTGCCGGGACAGACCTCGACGGCGCACCAGCCGGTGAAGGGCAAAAGCAATCCTTTCCCCTACGGACAGTGTACGTGGTGGGCCAGCCAGCGCTATCACGCGCTGCACGGCTTCTATGTGCCCTGGGTGAGTCAGTCGAATGCCTGGCAGTGGAGTGCGCGGGCACGCCAGTTCTACTGGCATGTGTCCAGCAAGCCAGTGGTGGGGGCGATTATTGACCTCCAGCCGTGGGTGCAGGGCGCCTATGGTCTGGGACATGTGGCGGTGGTGGAGAAGATTCTTCGTAATGGCCATGTGATCGCCAGTAATATGAACTGGGGCGCGCATCCCAGCCAGGTTACATATGTGGAGTTCGCTCCCGGCTCAGGAGTGACATTTATCTATGCATAGGCGCAAGAGCCTGGCGGAACGACTGGACCGCCAGGCTGCTGTGCTGCTGTTTACGCTCCCGAGGGGATGGCACTGATGGTCGCGGTGTCCGGCCCTTCTTCTGGACCGAGCAGCGGGTGGGTGATAAACCAGGCCTGGGAGTCGAATGGCGGTTCGCCGGGATCGGGATGGATGCGCACGTAGCTGCCGTTGGCCTGGAGTTCGCGGGCGTTGACGGTATCGCTCAACAGGCGTTTGAGCAGCTGGTCGCGCAGGGCCGCGCGCAGCATGGGATCGTCGATGGGAAAGAGCGTTTCTACGCGTCCGTCCAGGTTGCGCTGCATCATGTCCGCGCTGCCCAGCAGGATCTCTTCGCTGCCGCCATTGCCGAAGTAGTAGATGCGGCTGTGCTCCAGAAAACGTCCGACAATGCTGCGCACGCGGATAGTTTCGCTCAAGCCCGGCATACCGGGGCGCAGACAGCAGATACCGCGCACGATCAGGTCAATCTGCACGCCAGCCTGCGAGGCGCGGTAGAGGGCGGCGATGATTCTGGGATCGACGAGGGCGTTGATTTTAAAGATAATCTGACCGTTGCCTGACTTTTGCTGATAGGCGATTTCGCGCTCGATGCGTTCGATAATCCCGGTGCGCAGACCTAGCGGAGCTACCAGGAGCTTGCGATACGAACTCTGGCGCGAGTAGCCGGTCAGCAGATTAAAGAGCGCGGAGGCATCGGCGCAAAGATCAGGTCGACAGGAGAGCAGACCCAGATCTTCGTAGATGCGCGCGGTGGCGACGTTGTAGTTGCCGGTGCC
This sequence comes from Ktedonobacteraceae bacterium, assembly GCA_035546055.1. GTDB lineage: Bacteria > Chloroflexota > Ktedonobacteria > Ktedonobacterales > Ktedonobacteraceae > Paraktedonobacter. Next base: position 833 of record DASZXF010000300.1, on the reverse strand, counting down.
AAAATGGACGTAGCGGCGCAGACCATCGGCCTCGCGGCGCACAACAAGGGCCAGCTTGGCATGGGTTTTCAGACCGATCAAACCGTAGACCACGTGGACGCCGGAACGCTCCAGCGCCCTGGCCCATTCTATATTATTCTCTTCATCAAAACGGGCCTTCAGTTCCACCAGCACCGCGACCTGTTTGCCGTTCTCTACCGCCTCCTGCAAAAGTCCGACGATGGGCGAGTTGGTCCCTACCCGGTAGAGCGTTTGCTTGATGGCCAGCACCTGGGGATCGTGAGCGGCGGCGTGCAGGAAGTCCACCACCGCGTCAAAGCTCTCGTAAGGATGGTGCAGCAGGAGATCATGCTGGCGAATGACCTGGAAGATATCCGCGCCTTTGCGCAACTCCGGGGGCGTATAGGGCGTAAAGCCGGGGTATTTCAGCGTGGGACGATCAATCTTCATCAATTCGATCAGATCGCCCATGCCCAGTGGTCCGTCAATCACCGTCAGCTCATCGGGGGTAATCTCCAGATTCTCCAGCAGCAGATCGCGAATACGCGGTGGCATCGAGGGATTGACCGCCAGATCCACCACCGAACCGAAGCGACGCTCGCGCAGACCCTGCTCGATGCTTTCGAGGAGATCCGACGAGTCGTCCTCGCGCAACTCGATATCGGCATCGCGCAGCACGCGGAAGGGATACGACTCCCAGATATCGAAGCCGGGAAACAGCGTACTCAGGTGAGCGGCAATCACCTGCTCAATCCAGACGAAGGCCCGGCGCCCGCCTGAACTATCGGCCAGGGGCACAGGAATCAGGCGTGGCAGGGTTGGCGGCACCTTCA
>DASZXF010000299.1:0-3280 GCA_035546055.1 Ktedonobacteraceae bacterium | reverse complement strand
CCAGAGTTCATTCCAACCGGTCACACCCCTGATATCGGCAGCCTGATAGATCGCCCGGAAACTATCGGCAGGCAGTCCGGCGGGTCTCATCAGTTCCGCCAGCGTTTCCTCGTTGATGCTGCTGCGATAGCGTAGCAGTTCGTCGCGCAGGATGGCTGGCGAGTGGAGCGTGAGCGCGAAGTAGAAATGACCTGGCTGCAGCGCGAGTTTGATGGCCTCTGCCTGTTCGCGAAATGCGCGATCAAACGCCTCCAGGCGTTGCCGAAAAGCCGCGAAGCCATATGGCTCCTCGTCCAGAGGCAGCGCGTTGAGTTTGACCTTGCCCAGGCCGCGAGTGCGCCCTGTGCCCATGCGCAGCAGGCCACTCTCACCCACCTGGTTCACAAAATCCGTAAAAGTTCCGGCCAATACCTCCGGCACTTTCGCCATGCCCCAGAAGCGCGTCTGTTCCTTGAAAACCTGGCGGCTGTAGAGAATGCCCTCCTGCACTGTCCCGGTCTCGCGGTCAATCCCGGTGTATGTCTGCACACGCGTGTGCGCTACAGCGGCCATCATTTGTCTGGCCCCCTGTGGATTGCGCCGGTAAAAAGCAGAGAACGGCTTCATGGCCTTCCCACATACAGAACACTCCTTCTGCCTGCTCAGAATAGTGAGCAATTCAGCGGTAGAGCGGCCATCACCTGCTCCGCGCGCGAGTTTGAAGAGAGCCCAGTCGAACAGGCTATCGCGCACACCGTGGTGTTCGTCGCCGAAGTCATCATCCTGAGCGCCCCGGAAGCCCTCATGACGCTTACAGGTTCTGGCGCTCAAAGGGGCTGGATAAACCGGCTGCGATAGCGCGTTCTGGATATACGAGTTTTCAAAGGTCGCGGGATAGAGATGAGGATACTGAACATGTTCGCGCAGAAAGAGGTTCTCAAAATCCGCCACATCATCATCGTGAAAGAGACGATAGGTCGCCGCCAGGCTTCCCACCAGAGCGCTGCCCGCAATGTGGGAGGTACTGGCAACTCCGCCAGGTGCGTGATCGGCGCGGATGGCCAGTGGAGAGACGGCTGTGAGATTGAGGGCAAAGTACCTCATTGGCTACGCTCCTTTCCCCAGGTTGTCATACTCAACCAGCTTCCCAATCTGCTCTAGCCAGGATTGCCATCTCTCCCTGGGAATATCCTGACCATTCATCGCCAGGCTGGTGATGGTACACGAACAGTTGCCCTTGCCCGCTGATTTATTGCCGCCGAGCCGATCAACCAGGTGCAATCCCGCCAGCAGGAGCACGAGTGAATAGGTCGGAGCTTGCTCAGCCATATCAATGGCTGTACACGTCAACCAGCCCAGGATATTTCCCCGGAACACACTCCCGTTCACTCCGAATTCGCTGGTATAGAGTGCCCCTGGAACTGCCGTGCGCGTGGGCCTGTCAAGCCGCACCTGGGTATACAGGTCAACCTGCAGGCTTTGATATCTGCCCTTTTCCCCTTCGGTGCTATCGTATTGCTGCCTGTTTTCCAGGCGCGCGTCATCGAAGTAGAGGCGGCCCGCAGTGGACTGAGAGCCGAAAATGCGCGTCACCAGCGTCGGCTGCTGCTGAACCAGTTCTGCCAGGGCAGCCCTTGTATCATGAGGACTGGCGATGCGCGGCGTATACAGGTGCGCCAGTTGTTCGCAGCGCTCGCGCAGCACGCCTTTGAACGTCGAACCAGGCACATAGAGATAGCCGTCTCCATCGCGTATCACCGTGCGATCAATCAGCCCTGTTCGTATCCCGGTCCCGCAGTGAAACAGTGTCGCGAAGCTCAATTCATACGTGATCTCCACGCGATCAGTTCTCATCGGCTTCTCCTTCCCGCATGACAAAATCATAAAGCTCCACGAAATCAAGCAGTGAAGTGCGATAGGTGTCGGGACCGTCCGCGAACCAGGGGAAAGTTACGCGGGGAAAGAGCGTGCCCGGTTCCGCGATGTTACGATAGCTCTCCTGATAGCGTTGCCCCATCTCATAGAGATGCCGCGTGACAAACTCACGTTGCCCTGTCCGCCAGTTGCGCAGCACAGCCAGCCCCTCGTTGACTGAAGTTGTCAGGTTCATCTTGAGCACCGCCTCGCGTATCTGGTGCAGCTTCGTCCGGCCCAGCCCCTTTTTTCTTCCCTCGCGGATCGCGTCCAGCAGCATTTCCAGCCTCTCGACGGTATACGGGCGCAGCGTCGCGTAGAATTTTGCCTCCCGCCGGCGTTCACCCACTTTCTGCTTCGCGCGCAACGATTTGTAGACCGTCTCAAAATCCTGGCTGGTACTCCCTGTGACAGTCATGAAATTAATCAGCGTGTCTCCATACTCCGCTTTTCCCGCCTGTTCCTTTGTCTTCCGGTCATTTGCTGGCCTGGTACCCGCTTTTTTCGCGGATTTGAGGGTCTTTTCCACCAGTTCATAGAGCATACGAAAGGGATACGTGATGGGCGCGAGCACCACACCGACCGAAAGACTGCAATCTTTCATACCAGAACCATATTTGCGCGTCAACTCACGCGTCTGCTCATAAAATGCCCGGGCGAGAGCAATGGCAACATCAAGCGCAGGCGCGGCTGGAGTGACCATCATAATATCGTCACCACCGACAAGCAGGAGGTCAAATGGGAAGCGTGCTGTGTGCCCCTCCTGTACGAGCGGCAGATGCTTGCCGATGGCGAAGCTAATGGCTTGATAGATAGCTGTATCAATGGCTTCCGCCGCCTCTTGTACCTCGCGCAGCGTTCGTAAATCCTCCAGCAACTGACCCATGCCATTGCCATCTGCGTAAATGAGAGCGAGATAATCTTTGCCGCCTGACATCCCGCGCAGCGCATGGAAATCCTCCGGGCGCTCTACGCCTGCGGGGATGCGCTTCACATACTCATCAGGCAAATACTCGATAACCTGTTTCCATGCGAAAGGAACCTTTTCTCCATCCGGCACATCTATGTGTTTCTTGTGCATCTCGATGAAAGCATTTATGCTGTCTTGACTTTTAAACCGCTCCCCTTTAATGGAGCGATCCTCTTTGCGTTTCTCCAGGCAAACGGCGCAATAATAATGATCGCGAAGGGCCTCTGCGCGCGGTTCTTTGGAATCTTTATTCTCAGCGTAACGCATACCGCAGGCGTCGCATATGCGCATAAAAGGGTGGGAAGGAAAGGCGATGAGTTCGTCTGACAAAGAGCGCTCTCCTCCATCCGGCTCCTGTTCTTCTCTGTCAGGTAGGCTGGAAACCTTGCGTTCAGCCAGGCGGTAGCGCAGCAGATC
>DASZXF010000298.1:0-6674 GCA_035546055.1 Ktedonobacteraceae bacterium | reverse complement strand
GATGCTCTCGCGCACGCTCAATTTCTTGCGCAGTGTTTATGCAAAAGATCAGGGGAGGATTGGCTTATGACAGATGAACATGACTTTTTTGTGCCTGCACGGATAGATGAGCAGATAGATCATCTTTCCCGCCGTGACATGCGTTATCGTCTGTCTTATCCGTCAGAGGGGGCGCCGGCCCGATCCCACGCTCGCCAGGTGAGGGAGGCCCGCAGCATCTATCGCATTGAGCAGGAGCCGCAGAGCACTTCCCGGGCGGAAGTGCGCCTGGTAGAAGATCTGAGCAGCTATTACCAGGAGGAGCAACAGGAAGATGTGCTCTCGCTGGAGCGTGCCTGGAAAGATGTCCTGCCGCGTCTGTACGGATCGTCTGCCAGCCGTTCCTCTTCGCCAGACAGTCGTACCCGTACCACGAGGCAGGCTGAGACGCTTTCCGCTGGCGAGGAGCGTTATCATCGCTCCCCTCCGCTGAATAATCAGGCAGAAGTGCGAGATCGCCGGGAGACAGGGCGACACAGGCATCATGTGTTAGATCAAACGTTTGAGCCGGTGACAAAAGAGCACACCTGGAGTCTCTCAGCGCTGCTCATTGCTCTCCTGCTCTTGCTGCTGGCCGGAGGGGCGCGGACCCTGCTCAGATTGTGCCGTCGGACGAGAACCAGGGACTCTCCCTGGCCTGACAATAGGTAGAATTTCCCTGGAAGGTAACATTTTGCTTTCCACAGCGATATCTTCTATGAGATAATCTCAACATGTAGAGGACGACATGCAACAAAATTCATGCATGACGCTGGACAACCCATCTCTGGCTGTGCTCTATCAGCGTTTTGCGCCTGTGCTTTTTGCCTATCTCTATCGGCGTACCTCTTCTCGTGAGGATGCCGAGGATCTCTTACTGGAGGTCTTTCTGGCAGCATTAGAGCACACCAGCTTTGCCGCGCTCGGTGCAAAAGAGCAGGAGAACTGGCTCTGGACCGTCGCGCGCAATAAAATGATCGATCACTATCGGCGAGTTGCGCGTCGGTCAGGTGTGCAGCTGGATCTTGTGCTGGATGATCTGTATGAGCGGGACGAATATGCGCCTGAGCATGTGACGCTCAGACATGAAGAATATGCCCAGTTGCGCGCAAAAATCGCGCAGTTACCTGAACTTCAGCAGGAGGTACTGCGTCTGCGTTTCGCCAATGACCTGCATTGTTCTGAAATTGCCACCGTGTTACAGAAAAGCGAGGGGGCGATTCGCATGGTGCTTTCGCGAACAATGAAGCTCTTGCGTGCTATTTATGAGCTAGATGAGAGGGGAAGGGATTGATGCACGAGACTGAGGATTTTTTCTCTCCTGAGATGGTGGATGAACGGCTTGAGCTTTCTTTACTTCAGCGCCATACAGGCACCCCTGAACAGGATCTCTCCGGGGCAGATCCCAATGTGCGCCTGGTCTCTGATCTGCGCTACCTCTACGGCGCGGAAGGGACCGAGAATGTGCGTTCGTTGCAGCGCGTCTGGGAGCATTTGCAGGCGTATCCTGGAAAAAAAGAGCAAGCTGGCGCATCTCCGAACCCATCCGAAGCCGAGCCAGAGCGTCACCTCTATTTGTTGAAACCAGCGCAAGAGAAGCATCCTGTGCCCCGGCCCGGGCTCAGACACCTCGGGCGCGCGCGAAGCGCGCTGACTGTGCTGGCCGCCCTGCTGTTTCTGGTAGTAATCGCGGGCAGCCTGCTGACCATTGTCCATCTAACTCGCGAAGCTCAGGCAAATGTCCCGGCGACGACAGCCCTGACTCCTGGTGTCACGCCTTCGCCGCTGGTCACGCCAATTCCTGGTTATCCTTATGCTCCGCCGGGTCAGATACTGGCGATTTCTCCATCTTCGCCCGATGCCATTCATGCGCTCTCATGGTCGCCAGATAGCAAACAACTTGCTCTCAGTACCCAGGGCCGGATATGGATCTGGAATGTAGTCAGCAAGGTGTATCGCCCGCTCCTGGTCGCCAACCAGGCCGGGGTCAGCGTCAGGGCGTTGGCCTGGTCCCCTGATGGCCGTTATCTCGCCGTGGGCACCAATCCTATTCAGATTGTCGATGTGACCACTGGTAAGAGCATTGATACCTATTCCGCTGACTATCCGCTTTCGCCCGTGGCGGGGCAGACCACCCTGGTCACGGCGCTGGCCTGGTCGCATAATGATGGGAGTATGCTGGCGGTGGCGACACAACACACCGATGGAGCCTGCTACGTCTTTGTCTGGGACAGATGGAGAGAGACGGGCATCTATACCTTTACCGGTCAGCGGTCGGCAGGCGGCATCTCTTCAATCTCCTGGTCTGGTGACAACAAGTACGTGGCCTCAACTGATGCGCAGACGGTACAGGCCTGGGATATCTACCATGGCAATCTCATCTTCAAGCAGAATGTTGACAATGCTACCGATGTGGCGTGGTCGCCCGGACCCGGCTTGCTGGCTTTTGTGAACCGGCATACGACCCAGATCTGGAACGTCTGGCAGGGGCACGACAACCAGGGAATGCTTGTCAGCAGCTACCCGGCCAGCAATGGCGCCTTGAGCTGGTCCGATAAAGGTCAATACCTTGCGACCGCCAATGGGAAAACAGTGATCATTTTCGAGGTCAATAGCGGTAAGTATGTGTCTACGTATAGAGGTAATGGGCAGTATGTCTCGGTCCTGGCCTGGTCTCCCGATGGCAGTTGGATAGCTACAGGCGAAAGTGGCACCTCCGGCTCAAATGTGGTCCAGGTCTGGAGTTCCTGATGTTGATGAAGCATCCTTAAGCGAACCCTCCGGGCGCGCCTCTCCAGGCGAGGTTGCTAAGAGGCCTTAGAAGAAACATCCTGCGCGGTTGGTATACCGCTCCTGATCAGGCTTCTACAGGATCTCAGAAGATGCTGCTGGCAAATCTGTCTGGAGCGCGGGCGAACAACCATAAGCGTCTGGCGAGAAATGCCCGACCTGGAGGAGATAGACAGGACGAGGCAGCCGCCTATGCTGTCCATCTCTTCCAGGTCGGGCATTTCTCGCCAGACGCCAGGCAGCCGCCTCGGATCTTTCGGCTCTGTCCTATTCCATCATGGCCGGCTGACGCTCCAGCGTTACTTCTTCTCCGCGCGCTCTGGCCTTTTTGTAGGCTTCAATCGCGGGATCGCGTCCAACAATCAGGGCCAGCACAATGGTAATCACACAGCTGATTAAGACGAACCAGAATGTATCGTTCAGACCGTTGACTGTCGCATGCTGCACCACGCAAGCCTGAGCCGCAACCTTATTCATGGTCGGACCGGCGGCCTGTACACAGGTCGCGGCGACTCCGCTCCAGTGGTGCGTGGCCATACCGCTCTGTATCGCATTGCCAATCTCCGTCGCGTGGCTTTTCGTCTGCTGGGTCAGATAGGTTGTCAGCGCTGCTACGCCGATGGCGCCGGCTACCTGGCGCGTCACTGTTACCAGCGAGGAAGCCTTGGCCATAGCTCGATTACTGACCACCGAAAGCGCCAGCGTTTGCAGCGGCATGTTGACCAGGCCCAGACCCAGGCCACGCAATACCAGCCAGCCTTGCAGTGACCATCCACTTGTGCTTACATCCAGCTGGGTCAGACCGTAGGAGCCACCGACCAGCAGGATCAGACCGGTCACAGCCAGGATGCGGGGACCAAGCCGGTTATAGAGCGCTCCGCCAATCGCCATACTTGCCCCTGTGGCCAGACCCTGGAAAATCAGGAGTTCACCGGAAGTCAACGCCGAATTGCCCTGGACATTTTCAAAGAACACTGGCAGCATGAACAGTGCCCCGAAGAGAACCGCCGCAACGACCCACATCAATACATTGGCAATGGTGAAGGTATAAGTGGTGAACAGACGCACATCGATGACCGGATCTTTCACCAGGAGTTCGGTTATTACAAAGGCTACCAGCACGACCGCGCCAGCGATGATATAGGTCAGAACCGTCTGATCGCCCCAGCCCTTTGAGCCAGCTTCGGTAATGCCATAGACCAGCGCAGTAAAGCCGACCATAGAGAGAATCAGACCCAGCACATCAAAGCGGTTTTTGTTCTCCCGGGAAATGACGGCCTCTTCTGTTTTGCGGCCAGGCAGAATAAAAATGCTCAGCCCCAGGGTAATAATTCCGACTGGCACATTGACCATAAAGATCGAACTCCAGTCAAAGGTCGTGCTCAGATAGCCGCCGATGGTCGGACCAAAAGCGGGCGCCAGCATCATGGGGATACCGATGACAGCCGTCACTGGACCGCGCTCAGCAGGCGGGAAGAGACGATACACAATCGCGAAGGCCACCGGCATCAACGCACCGCCGCCAATTCCCTGGAAGACGCGGAAGGCGATTAAGGCCTGCTGATTGGGTGCCAGCGCGCAAAGCGCAGATCCGGCAGTGAATACCGTCAGCGAAACCAGGAAAACCAGCTTTGAACCTATGCGGTCGCTCAAATAACCGACAATCGGAATAACCGCCGCCTGGGAAAGGAAGTAGGCTGTGGCTACCCAGGTAATAGTCTCATAATCTGTATGAAAGGCTTTCTGCATCTGGGGCAATGTCACGCTGACAATCGTATTATCCAGAATAGCCATAAACATACCAAGCGCAACTACCGCCGCCACCCTCCATCGAAATCCTTTACTCATTATTCTATCCCTTCTGGTGACGAAGTGAATATGCCATACAAAACAAGCTGTGCGATTTGTTGGCGTACATAGGTCAGTCTGGCGGGCTGATCAGCCTCTTGTTCGCTAAAAAACCATTGAAAACGCGGCAGATTGAGCAAATGCATGGTACACATATTCATCAGGTTGACCACGACAAAGCGTACATCTACCTGCGGGCTGATTACGCCTGCACCCTGCGCTCGCCTCAAAAAATCTGCTGAGCAGAAGACCGATGAACGGTACGTTTCGATGTCCTTATCTATCGCCGGTCCCATATAGGTTACCCAGCCCTCGGCGGCTTCCCAGGCCATCATGCGCAGGTGACGCGGGTGACGAGCCAGATAATCCAGATACAGGCCAATGGCCATTTCCAGAAAATGGCGTACCCGTGAGGTGCTCATCTCATCGCTGCTATCAATATAGGCAGTCAGAGGCTCCATCAATTCGCTGTTCATCCGAACTTTCAGGCGTTTAATAATGGCCCGATACAGCCCTTCTTTATCGGTGAAGTAATGAAAGATCAGGCTTTTGTTGTAGCCCGCTTCCGCCGCGATGGTATCAATGCGCGCTCCATCAAAGCCTTCGCGCGAAAAAACCTCTTCCCCGGCCTCCAGTATGGCCTCGCGCGCAACCTCGGCGTCACGCTCTCGACTGATCTTGCCCACTGCCTGTCTCTGACCTCCTGTTTACTAACTAACCAGTTTGTTGTATTAACCAACTGGTTAGATAATACAACAAACTGGCTGAGCTTGTCAAGTGATAGAGGAGCCCCATCTATGCTGAGGCCAGTGCTGGTCTCAGCATAGATGGGGCTCCTCCTTTTCTCTGCTGCTTCGGAGTTTACAGCATAAGAAGTGGCTCCTGGCTGGTGAGCATGCTCAGTTTGTGGTGAGAGAAAGCGTAAATTGTTGCTGACCGTCAGTCGTGCGCAGTGGCTGCGTGTCTGTCACAACGGTGAAATCGGTAAAACCTGTGAGAGGACCGAGCGCAATGGTCAGGGGACGGGTTGTGAAGGTTGAAGCCTGGAGCCTGATCTGCGCAGGGAGGATATCGCCGGGCTGGATAGTGTGAAAGACAAACAACTGGTCTCCCGCCCAGGTGATAGTTGGTGCGCATTTCAGACTGTCATGCAACTGGCTGGTATCCGTTGCATCCATTTGAACCTGAAGATTGTAGGTCGTGCGCAGAGCGGATTGATGGGCACTTTGTATACTCCAGCGCGTGGTGAGCCACTGGTTGTTAAGCGGCTGAGCATGAGCAGAGAGCAACTGCACCGGTTGCTGGAACGCATACGGTCCAGGCTTCGGCTCGGGTCTGGCGTCCAGCACATAGATTTCGTAAGGATCTGTCCCAAGAAAGGGAGAGGTAGCTACCAGGGTAGCATCCGCGTATTCTTGAAAGAATGTCCTGGCCAGGCCATTGTCCGCGTTGGTGAGAAAAAGTACCGGCCCGGCATCTGGCGCCGGGAGAATAAAGCAGGATTTCGAGGAGAAAAAGTCTACCGGCGTCTGTATCTGCCGAGAGAGGTAATACATGGCTTCCATTTTGATATATGTTGGATAAGCAGAGAGATAGATCCGGCTGATATGCCGTTGCCGGGCTATTTGATCGGCCTTCTGGAGTGCGTTCATCTGATCAGAAATGTCGCTAAAAGATGCATTCTGAAAATGTCCGGCATTGATATCGATGATGGTGCCGCCGAGACCGATCAACTGTGCCAGGATGAGCAAGGCAGTGCAGACGAGCAGACTGGAGCGAACAATACGTTCCCATGAGGGGCGTAGCCTCCGCACCAGAGCCGCGCTTTGTTCAGAGCAGAGCGCTAGCAGGATGAACTGTCCTGGCAGGAAAAAGGTGAAATACTGGGTAAAGAGGGCAATTGAATGGCGGGTTAAGAGAAGTAAGGGCGCGATTTGCCAGAGAAGCAGGAGCGCCAGACCCTGTTTATCAGGACGAGCTTGCAGCGTGCTCCACCAGCGCACAAAGAGATTTTTCTT
>DASZXF010000297.1:0-5021 GCA_035546055.1 Ktedonobacteraceae bacterium | reverse complement strand
ATCTGATCCGTTATGTTCACATATTCGTCTACAGACTGTAGGATATCTTTACTTCTGTTCCTGTTTCGAGTATGCTAGAAAAAGCTTCACAAATCAAGAAGCAAAAACAGCCAGCTTGTAGGATAAGCGACACAAGGGAGGTAGTTGTCGATGAAGACATCTGAGGAGCAGGTCGATTTACGGGTACGACGAACCCATAAGTTGCTGTGGGAAGCCCTGATGGCGGAACTCGGCACGCGACCATTTGAGGAGATCACCGTTACCGATATCTGCGAACGGGCTATGGTTCATCGCACGACCTTTTACAAACATTACGAGGACAAATACGCCCTGCTTGAACAGGGGATGCGCCAGATGTACAGGGATTTGCTCACCGAAGGGCATAAGCCACCCGCTACATACTCGCCGGAAGACCCTCCGCCCTATTTTATCCGCCTGTTTGAACATATCGCGCAGCATCAATCTTTCTACAAACTGATGCTATGCGGGGAGGGCGTTAGCAGCTTCCAGAGGATGATCAAAGAATATATCGCGGAAGTGGCCGGGGACCTCTTGCGCGAGGTAGCCACTCCCCAGCATCTCTCGCCCTTTTTGCCTGCCATGCAGGTGCAGTGCTTTACGGGCGCGGTCCTCAGTCTGCTGGCCTGGTGGCTGGAAAATGAGATGCCCCTCGCCCCTCGTGCCATGGCCCACTATTTGCTGGTCCTGCATAAAACGCTATCCCTGCATGGATGATTGAGGCGGGTGCGGCATATTTTCGCAGCAACGCAAGGGCCAGGAGAGCGGGCGCGTCCGCTCTCCTGGCCCTTTTTCCTGCGTGGAACATGACGCAAATTGGGAATGCGATATCGACTGCTGAATGACTGCTGAGTGACGTACACCTGTTCTGGCCTTTTCCTCTTTTGCCTTTTATACTTGCCCAGAAGGAGAAGAAGAGAATGGATCTTTTTTTCTCCAATAGCGCAAAATCGGAGAAAGATTCCACAAGTCAAGCAGACCAGAAAAGGAGAGCCAGGAAAGCTATGGCAGAATCTTTAATCAGGCGCAGGAGTTTGTGGAGGCAAGGGCGCTTCTACGGTCTATTGATCCTGTTTGTGCTCCTGCTAGCAACTTTTTTAGGAAACCAGGCAGGTATTCCTGAAGCACACGCGGCTGCGTACTGTCAGGTGACGTATACGGTGACAAACCAGTGGTCAGGTGGCTTCGGAGGAACGCTTACCATTCAGAACACCAGTTCCTCAACGTGGAGCAGTTGGAGCCTGGCGTTTACTTTCCCGGCCAGCGGTCAGAGTGTCACCCAACTCTGGAACGGTACCGTCAGCCAATCCGGGCAGAATGTGACGGTGGTGAACGCAAGTTATAATGGGAGCGTGGCCGCAAATGCATTCGTCAACCCCGCGCCAGGCTTCAATGGCACCTGGACGGGAAGCAATCCCGTGCCGACAAACTTTAGCGTGAACGGAAATACCTGTAATGCTTCGTCAACAACGACACCGACTCCAACCACGGGCACAACACCTACGGCGACTCCGACGACAGGCACAACCCCCACGCCTACAGCGACGCCTGGCGACCCCTGGAATCCGCCGAGCAACCTTGTGACGCCACTGGCGCTGACCTGGCAGCACATGGAAGATACGTACACGGATCTCTATGGCTTTAAAAACTACATCTGGGATCAAATCATGGCCGGCCACGGCAGCATTAACTATTGCGTGCGCTGGGACTCTAATGCCTCGGTGACGGCCACGCTCCGCGACCAGATTCAGGCCAATCTGGCCCGTTCATTCAATAAATGGATCGCCGCTATGCTTGACAATGGCCAGGGCTGGGATGCCTGGCCCTACACAAGTGTCTCTGTCAAGGTTGTCGGCTGGGCTGTACGTGACCGCAGTCTACTTCAGTGGACGGATAATTCTGTCGATATCTATGTCAACGATATCAACGAGAATGCCCCTGAATGCGCGCAGGCCTGTGGCCGCTTCTTCCACCAGGATGGCAACTATTCCAGTTGTCCAGGGGGCGCGCTCCGTCACTACGATATGTCGCTCTGGCTGACCTCTGGCATGACTGGCGGTGCTGGTGGTGACTGGGGACAGCGCATTGGCAGCGAGTACCTTGTCGATGCGATCAACGCCAACACCGACAATATCCATATCCTGCTCCACGAGATGGGTCATGGCTATGGCCTCGATGATTTTTACGACTGGCAACCACCTGGCGTATGCTGTTTTCTGATGAATGCCGGGACCGCGACCCAGATCACCGACTTTGACAAGTGGATGCTGCGCGACTTCTGGCGGCACATCAAGTCCCGTTACGGCTTATAGCCTTTGATGCTTTCTCCTGCCGCGTTACCCGCTTCTGGAGCAGGAGAAAGCATGTTGCTCCTCACTACCTCCGGTTCGGAGCCAGCGGACGGGTCCGCAACTCCCTCAAGCGACGGCATCATCAGTCCCAGGCGGGACAAGGCCAGCGCATGGACTCAAGGAAGCGGAGCATGAGCGAGTTCAACGCCTGGCGGCTCTCCGTCAGACGGCTTCCGCAAGTCCCCGCATATAGCCGATGGCGTAGATGCGGCCACGCGTGGTATAGCCGGGCGTGTCGTTCGCGTCCCCGGCCAGGGTGGGCACGTGGTCGGGACGCATGAGGCCGTGAAAGCCAATCTCCCGATAGCAGCGCATCGCCGCCAGCATGTCCGTGGGACCTTCATCGTGGAAGGTCTCGACGAAGCGCCGGGCTGTCCCGCGCACATCGCGAAAATGCGCGAAGTGAATATGGTCTTTCAGCGTGCGCAGCGCCGTGGGGATATCGGCCCCCATGGCCGCAAAATTGCCCTGGCAGAAGGTCAGCCCGTTGACCTCGCTCGGAACCAGGGCCATGGCCCGCTGAAAGGCCTCCACGCTGGTAAAGATTCTGCCAATCCCCCTGATCGGCGAGAGAGGAGGATCGTCAGGGTGCAGAGCCAGCTTCACTCCCGCCTGCTCCGCGACAGGCACGACGCGTTCGAGAAAGTAGGCAAAATTGTCCCACAGCCGCTCCTCGCTGACCACGCCGGCTGCAGTGAGAGGCGCTTTTTCCATCAGTTCATGATCATAGCTACTGACCAGCGCGCCTCCACGTCCAACCACGCTGGTTGAGGTGCGCAGCCAGCCGAAAACCGCCATGAAATTGTAGCACCAGACGGGAATACCAGCCGCCCCCATGTTCGTGAGCAGTTCGCACACACGGTCTATCTCTTCATCCCGGCCTGGCAAACCCAGCTTGATGCGGTCCATCGGCGGACTCGACTCGATCACCTCAACACTGAGACCGTTATCAGCAAAACGCTGTTTCATATGCAGAAGCGGCAAAAAATCACAGGACATGGAACCCCCGGGCCGCTCGCGCGGAATACCCGTCACGGCCTTGTTCACCCCAAGCTGGACGGCCACCTGCCAGAGTTCATCGGGTTCAGTTGGAAGAAAGAGCGCGAAATCCATAACATCCCTCCCTGCTTACAGGACACCATAGATACGATATACCTCGTCAACTGTCATGCCCGCCTGCAAGAGTTCACGCTCCTCGTTCTCCTTTTTGAAGGTCTCCTCAACGCACAGCAAGACTTCGTCAACCAGGTCCCGGGGAATCAACTGCACGCCATCGTTGTCGCCGAAAATAAAATCACCCGGCATGACGCGTACATAATGCGTCAGATGTCCTGGCAGATAGACAGGCTGGTTGACCTCGGTGATAATCCAGCCACCGAAGGCATTGGGACGTGTGCCAAAGCTGAAAATCGGGAAATCCGGCATTTTTAAGACATACTGTGTATCGCGGCAATTGCCGGCCAGCAGCATGCCCCGGCACCCGTGGGCATAGGCAAGCTGACAGCTCATCTCGCCAAAGTGCGCGGGCTGCATATCGCCGCCGCAGTCAAAACAGAGGATGGAGCCGGCTTCCTGAGCCGCGATGGCCTCCATCATGCGCCTCTGAGGATGCCCGCCTTCGGCCTGCCACTTCTTCTCCTGAGCCTCCTTCTCTTCCGGCGTCAGGACGCGCTCAACCAGAGAATGGAGCTTGATGGGCAGCGCCCGGCCAACGAGTTGCATACCCTGGCGCAGGGCCACAAAGCTGGCCGAGAAAATGGTGTCGCGCACCCCCAGCGCGGCCAGGGCGTCTGAGACGCTGCCGCCATAGCCGGCGGTGCGGAAGCGCTGGATACGTTCGAGATCGGTGATCTCCAGGTGCCGAATAGGTGAATCTGACATGAAATCCTCCCTGGTTGGTGACTATCTGCTGGGAAAACCGCCCCTGGTTCTCCAGTAATGCATATGGGTTAGCGAAAATCCGCCATCGACAGTCAGCGTCTGTCCGGTGATGTAGCTCGCGTACTCGGAGGCCAGAAAGACCATCGCACGCGCGATGTCCACGGGTTCGCCGGTGCGGCCAAGCGGAATAAAGGGATTATCCCCGGCGGTTGCTCCTCTGACCGCGATCCAGCCCGGCGCGACGGCGTTGACACGGATACCATATTCCGCGAGGTCTATAGCCATTTCCCGCACCAGCATCTCTATCGCTGCTTTGGAGGCCGCGTAAGGAGGCTGCATACTGATCACGCGCGCGTGCGTTGACGAGGTGAAGAGAATCGAGCCGCGCGTCTGGCGGGCAATCATCTCCTGCGCGACCCGCTGGGCCAGAAAAAAGGCGCCGCGCACATTGGTCTCCAGCACCCGATCATACGCCTCTGGCGTGATCTGCAAGAAACGCTGGGGATGTGGCGTGTTGACCCCGGCGTTATTTACCAGAATGTCGATCCGGCCAAAGCGCTGCAACGTCTCCTCGACCAGGCGCTGGCTCTGCTCGTTCTCCCGCACATCGACCAGAACGCGCAGGCAGGTTCGTCCGAGTTCCCCAATCGCTCGCTCAGTCTCACGCAGAGGCTCCTCATCAAGATCCGCGAGAATAACCTCAGCGCCCGCGCGGGCCATTTCTATGGCGATCCCCCGGCCAATCCCCTGAGCCGCTCCGGTAACGATGGC
>DASZXF010000296.1:0-3477 GCA_035546055.1 Ktedonobacteraceae bacterium | reverse complement strand
CCTATACGGGGGGAAAAATCAACAAATTGCTGGCCGAGGCCATTGTGGAAGAGACCGGCGCAGTTGAGGATATCAAACGACCGGAGATTGTTGTCTCGCTACTCTGCACCCAGAATCAGGCGTACATGGGCATTGCGCTGGCGCGCGAAAATCTGAGCGCCTGGCCGGGCGGGATGCGCCACTTTGCGCAGACGCCAGAGCAAATCAGCCGGGCGGAATTTAAACTGCTGGAAGCGCTGGAGACCTTCGGGGTCACGCTCCCCACGCAGGGACGCGCGCTCGACCTGGGCGCGGCTCCAGGCGGCTGGACGCGTCTGCTGCTGGAGGCAGGATTACGCGTGGTGGCCGTCGATCCGGCAAAGCTCGATCAGCGCCTGGTGCGACGCCCCAACCTGACCCATTATCGCGGGTACGCCGAAACCTACCTGGAGGAGTTTGAGGATCAACGCCTGCTTTTTGACGTAATCACCAATGACATGCGCATGGATGCCCGCGAAGCCGCCCGCTTGCTGCTGCGTATGCGCGGCTTCCTGCGGCGTGAGGGCTTTGTGATCAGTACGCTCAAGTTGCCGCACGCGACCGCCAGCATTGACCCGCTGCGCAACCTGCGCGAAGCAACCAGCCTGCTGAGCCGCCATTTTGATATTGTGCAGGCGAAACAGCTTTTTCACAATCGTCAAGAAGTGACCATTATCGCAGCCAGGCCGCGCACCAGGGAAATCTAAGCATCCAGCGGTGCCCATCCCTGCGTGCGTGGAAAAGGCATTTATCAGTCCATCTAGCTTTGCAGCAACGAGGAAACAGTTATGTCACATGAACTGCAGACGCCCCGGCCAGCGCCGACCGGGCAGGGACCATTGAGCCGCCATTCGCCTACCTACGACCTGATGCGCCAGTGCATCCACTGCGGCTTCTGTCTGCCGACCTGCCCGACTTATGCGGTACTGGGAACAGAGATGGATTCGCCGCGCGGGCGTATTTATCAGATGCAAGCGGTAGCTGAAGGTCGCATGGCCGTCTCCCCTGACTTTGTTGAGCATATGTACTGTTGCCTGGGTTGCCGCGCCTGCGAAACCGCCTGTCCATCCGGCGTACAATTTGGCAAATTGATCGAGGCTGCTCGTGAGCAGATACAACTGGAAGCAGATCCAGCGCCACCTGCCGCCGGGTCCACTCATCTCGCGCCAGAACAGGAAGCGATGAATAATCCGTCGTCCTCAGAGCAGCCTGGCACAGCTTTCGCCAGAAGGCTATTGCGGCGTTTCTTCTTCGATGTAATGCTGCCCTCGCGTCCGCTGACCTCGCTGACGTTCGCCGGCTTGAAGATCTACCAGCGGAGCGGGCTACAACGCCTGGCACGCCAGAGCGGCCTGCTGGAGCGCGTGGATCAGTTGCCCACACCGTTTCAGGGACAGATCTCAATGCCTGAAGCGCTGATGCCACAGGCTACGGGAGATCTGCTACCAGATCCCCTGCCTGAGATCAGTCCCGCCATCGGTCCCAGGCGCTACCGGGTAGGCTTTATCAGTGGTTGCATCATGGATCAGATCTATCGCGACATTAATGAGGCCACCATCCGTGTACTGACCGCCAATGGCTGCGAGGTCATCACCCCGCGTAGTCAGCAATGCTGCGGCGCCCTGCACGTTCACGCTGGCGAGGGCGAGCGTGGACGCCAGCTTGCGCGTCACAATATCGATGTTTTCGAGCATTACGCCTGTGACGCGATTATCATCAATTCCGCTGGCTGTGGCTCCAATCTCAAAGAATATGGCCACCTGCTGCGCGATGATCCCAGCTACGCCGAGCGAGCCCGCGCCTTTAGCGCCCTGGTCAAAGATATCAGTGAATTTCTGGTTGGCCTTGATGCTCGGCTCCCAATGGGAGAACTGCCCTACACGGTCGCCTACCATGATGCCTGCCACCTGGCCCACGGACAGAAGATCAAGCGGCAGCCGCGCCAGTTGCTCAAAAGCATTCCCGGCCTCAAACTGGTTGAACTCAAAGAAGCTGACTGGTGCTGCGGCAGCGCCGGCATTTATAATATCACCAATCAGGAAATGGCCAGCACCTTGCTTGAGCGCAAAATGCAGAACATCAGCGCCAGCCAGGCCGATGTAATCGCAACTGGCAATCCGGGCTGTATGATGCAGATAGCCCTGGGAGTACGCTCACGCGGTCTGAGTATGCAGGTGCTTCACCCGGTACAATTGCTCGATCAAGCTTACCGGGCCGGTGGGCTTTACCATCTTCCAGCTCCCGATCACCATCAGCGCCGTATGCGCCAGCGTGCGCTGCTCACCGGCCTGGGCTTTGGCATTCTGATCGGTCTTTTTATCGCCCGCCAGCGTAAACAGCGGAACAGAGCCGGCAAGATCAGCAACATCCGGGGTAAGCGCAAACGCTGACCTGGCAACGGCTCAGTTTCAGACCCGGCAGGACTGCCCCCGGCGTTCACTTCATCCTGTAAGCGCCTGCTCGGCCATAGAACTGGCCAGGCAGGAGCATATACGGTTCTAGACTATAAGAAGGATCTATCGATGCCAGACATGGAAAAAGTACTACAGGTTGAGCAGAATATAGCGTGGCTGCCTCAACCGAATGAAGGGCGTATTGTGCTCTCCTCCCGGCTGCCTGCGCGAGAATTGTGCGTGACGGCCCTGGTATTGGCCTTTACGGGTGATCGCTTCCTCCAGACGCACCTGGTCAAGCGGGGCTGGGATCTTGTTGGAGGCCATATCGAAGCCGGTGAAACGCCTGAAGAGGCTGTGCGCCGGGAAGCCTATGAAGAGGCCGGGGCGAAGCTGGGGCAGCTTCATTTGCTGGGATATCAACATCTGCGCCTGTCTGGCCCGCGTCCTGATAATTATCCCTACCCTCACCCTGAAAGCTATCAGGTTTACTACTACGCTCAAATCGTCGCCCTGGAGACTATCTCAGCTAATCAAGAGACGCGGGGGCGTGGTCTTTTCTCACCAGAAGAAGCTGCCAGCCTGCCCTGGGTACAGGCGCACCGCGCTCTCTATCTGGCAGCGCTGGCTCTGGCCAGCGGCCAGGAGAGCTAAGAGCCAGATCCACAAACATTTGGAACAGGATTTTCTAACCCGGAAAGCAAGGCTCCCAGGTGGCCTGAAGACCTTACTCTCCGGGCTTTTCCTCCTTCGTGTCTGGAAGAACAGTGTTAAATCAAGTAGATGTCTTTCTGAGGCTGTGAGAACCACTCGTTGCCATCGCCGGTAATGATGACTTCATCCTCCAGACCGATGTAACCACGCTCGGTCATGACACCCAGTTCGAGGGTAAAGACAACACCTTCCTCGACGATATGGTAAGGCGTTTCACCGTAGCGCGGCCAGCGCGGACCGAGCAGCGGACCGCCATCATGTGCATGCCGTCCGACGCTATGTCCTACCGCGTGTTTATATTCAGGATAGCCAGCAGCAACCAGAAAATTGCGTGAAGCCTCGTCCACCTGCC
>DASZXF010000295.1:0-7682 GCA_035546055.1 Ktedonobacteraceae bacterium | reverse complement strand
GTGCCGATCAGGGCGATGTCCCGGGGGATGCGCAGACCGCGATCAAGCAGGGCGCCCATCAGGGGAAAGGCGTATTCATCGTTGAAGGTGTAAACGGCGGTCAGGCGTTGCGGACCGTTGAGATGGGCGTCGATGAGGGCGCTGGCGGAGGCGAGCGAGAGGTGCATGGGCAGTATCTCCAGGCGCACTTCGTCTGGCAAATCGGCGGCGGCGATGGCGGCGCGCATCCCCAGAAGGCGCTGCTGGAAGGCCAGTTCGTGCCTGGCCTCGTCCGGGCGCACAATGCCCAGGGCGCGATGGCCGCGCTCAAGCAGATGTCGCGCGGCCAGGTAGCCGATTTCCCTGGTGGGAATGCTCAAAGCAGGCAGTTCCACAATGGAGGAGTTAGCCAGGTTGTATACTTCAATCGGCTCGGCAGCTCCCAGCATGATGTAGGCGATGCCCATCTGCCTGGCCAGTTCGATATCGCCCGCTTCGATGCAGTCTGGAGCCAGCAACAGGGCCAGCGGACGACGCGCCAGAATCTTGTGCAGCAACGCTTTTCTCTCCTCCGCCGCGACTCCGCCGATGAAGTAGACCACCGGAATGTAGCCCAGACTCAGGGCGTGCTGCTGCATGGCCACGAAGATTTCAGCGTCGTTGGCGGACAGAGAAATACGGCTGAGGATACAGATCTCGTTGCTCTGACCCCTGCGCAGCGTCTGGGCCGAGGCGTTGAGATGATAGCCCAGCTCTTGCGCGGCCTGCAAGACCTTCGCCCGCGTCTCTTCACTGACGTGCGAGGTGCTGACCCCGTTGAGCACATAGGAAACCGCCGTACGCGATACTCCCGCCTTGCGCGCAACATCGAGACTGGTCAGGGCTTTTTGCCGCTGCTCTCGCTGCTTACTTTCTCCCATAAAAACCTCCTCACCGTGGACAGGATGCCGCCTGCCCGTTCGCTCCCGACGATTTTCACCCTCCCTTGACAGTAGTATGGCACAGCATGTACACTTGAGTCAAACAAATGTGACACGTGTCACATTGACAGGTTCATGGTGAAGAACCGCTGGTACACCTTGCCGTCCAGCTACCTATGCACCGCTGCATGGTATGCCAATCTCCATTCATTGTGAAGGGAGTGTTTGCATCATGGAAGAATTTTCGCTGCCCGCTGATACGCTTTTGCCCGCGCTGACCGCCATACCGGAAGCGCTGCAAGTTCCCACAAAGCGAGTCAGTACGGGCTTTTTGCTGGCATTGACACTGGCGAACTCGCTTCTGTTCATGTGTTACATTGGCATTGGTGGACCTCTCTTGCCGTTGCAGATGAGCACTGTCGCTCCGGCCTATAAGGTCGCCAATCTGGGTATTGTGACCTCAATCTCTGTTTCGCTGGCCCTGATCGGCCATCCTCTGGCGGGCGCTTTGAGTGATCGCACAACTTCGCGCTTCGGATGCCGCCGGCCCTGGCTGTTTGTCGGGACCATTCTCAGCACGCTGGCCCTGGCCGCGCTGATTATCAGCATAAATCACAGCTATCTCGCTCTCTATGCGACGGGCGCGGTGATCGCCGTGTCGGGTATTCTCTCGGTATTTCCCATCAGGTCGGTGCGTTAGACGCCGGATCTGAGAATGAATGTGTATCATCTCTGAAGCAGGTCTGACCCGGCATCATCGGCGCCGCACGCGGATACTTCAGAGATGGGTTGTTGTGAAGAAAGGATGAATACATGCGCGATTTAGAGGATCTTTTGCGCCAGATGACGCTACAGGAAAAGGTCTCGCTGCTGGCCGGGGCCAGCGTCTGGGAGACGGTAGCGATTGAACGTCTGGGCATTCCGGCGATCAAGGTGACTGACGGTCCCAACGGGGCCAGAGGCGGCGGCGGATTCACCGATGGGGTAAAGGCTGCCTGTTTTCCCGCTGGCATTGCCCTGGCGGCGACGTGGAATCCGGCCCTGGTGACACGCGTGGGCGAGGCGCTGGCCCAGGAGGCCAGGACGAAGGGCGCCAGTGTGCTGCTGGCCCCTACGGTCAATATCCATCGTTCGCCCCTCAATGGGCGCAATTTTGAATGTTACTCCGAAGATCCCTATCTTTCCGGGCGCATGGCGGTGGCCTATATCCAGGGCGTGCAGAGCCAGGGCGTCGGGGCGACCATCAAGCACTTTGTCTGCAATGACTCTGAGTATCAGCGCAATAGCATCAGTTCTGAGGTAGATGAGCGCACGCTGCGCGAAATCTACCTGGCGCCCTTCCAGGCGGCGGTGGAGGAGGCGAAACCCTGGGCGATTATGGCCTCTTATAACAAGATCAATGGCACGTTTGCCAGCGAAAATGCGTATACGCTGACCGAGATTCTGCGCAAAGAATGGGGCTTTGACGGGGTTGCGATGTCTGACTGGTTCGGCACACAGAGTACCGCTGCTTCGGTCAATGCCGGCCTGGATCTGGAGATGCCGGGACCGGCGAACTGGCGCGGGGCGAAATTGCTCCAGGCGGTTGAGAACGGCGAGGTTCCCGAGGCAAAGATTGATGAGAGCGTGCGCCGTCTGCTGCGTCTGATTGAGCGCACAGGCGCTTTTGAGCATCCCGCGACGGGACCGGAGCAGGCTATTGATCGACCCGAACACCGCGCGGTGGCCCGCGAGGCGGCGGCTGAGAGTATAGTGCTGCTGAAAAACGAACGCGCGGTCCTGCCCCTCCAGGCAGAGAAGCTGACCTCGCTGGCCATTATTGGTCCGAACGCGCAAACCGCGCGCATTATGGCCGGTGGGAGCGCACAGGTCAACGCCCATTACGCCGTGACGCCGTTCGATGGCATTGTGGCGCGAGCTGGCGAACAGGTGAAGATTGGCTACGAGCTGGGCTGCACCAATTACAAACTCTTGCCGCTGCTGAAGGCCGATCTGCTGACCACAGCCGCTCAGGAACGCGGTCTGGCTCTCGCATATTTCAACACGCCCGACCTCTCAGGCGAACCAGTCGCGCACGCGGTCAGCACGAGTTCGCTGTTCCTCTGGATGGGCACGCTGCCAGAGGCGGTCAATCCACAACAGTTCTCCGTTCGCGCCACGGCCAGCTTTACTCCGCAGACCAGCGGACGCTATAGCTTCAGCCTGATCAGCGCGGGACAGAGCCGGCTTTTGCTCGATGGGCAGGAGGTAATTGACAACTGGACGCACCCGGAGCCGGGCGAGGCCTTCTTTGGCATGGGCAGCACCGAGGTTCGCTATAGCCTCGACCTGGAAGCCGGACAGACGCAGACGCTGGTACTCGAATACAGCAAAGGCAGCGCGCCCATCGCCGCTGTACGCCTGGGCTGTCAGCAGCCGCTGCCCGCCGATGCCCTGGAACGCGCGGCGACCCTGGCCGCGAACTCCGATGTCGCGCTGGTCTTCGTGGGACTCAGCGAGGAGTGGGAAAGCGAGGGCTTTGACCGGCCCGATCTCGCCCTGGTCGGCGAGCAGCACGCCTTGATCGAGGCCGTAGCCGCCGTCAATAAAAACACCATTGTCGTGCTGAATACCGGTTCGCCCATCGCTATGCCCTGGCTCGACCAGGTCGCGGCGGTCGTGGAGGCCTGGTACCCCGGCCAGGAGTGCGGCAACGCCATCGCCGATGTGCTCTTTGGAGATGTCAACCCGGCTGGCAAGCTGACTGAAACCTTCCCCCTGCGCTTGCAGGACAACCCGGCTTACCTCAACTATCCCGGTGAAAATGGCCAGGTGCGCTATGGCGAGGGCATCTTTGTCGGCTATCGCTACTACGAAAAGAAGCAGATTGGTACCCTCTTTCCTTTCGGCTTCGGCCTTTCCTACACTTCATTCAGCTATGACAATCTGCGCCTGAGTACACGGGAAATCGCACCCGACGAGACGCTGCACGTTTCTATCGATATCACCAACACGGGCCAGCGCAGCGGACAGGAGGTCGTACAACTCTACATTCGCGACCAGGCGGCCAGCGTACAACGGCCTGAAAAAGAACTGAAAGCCTTCGCGAAGGTGCGCCTGGAGCCGGGCGAGCGGAAAACCGTCACCCTGAGCATTGCCCGCGAGGCGCTGGCGTACTACGATATCCAGAAACGCGCCTGGGTGGCCGAGGCCGGCGACTTCGAGGTGCTGGTCGGCTCCTCCTCGCAGGCCATCCACGCCAGAGAAGGCTTTACGTTAAAGGCCAGCAGCAGCTTTGGCGGAGCAGCGCAGAATCAGCGCCGGCGCCTCGACCTGAACAGTCCCCTGAGCCAGTTGCTCGACGATCCCGCCGCCCGCGCGGTCCTGCTGAGCTATCTACCGGCCCAGTTTGATCTTCAGCAGGTCAACATGGTCAGCAACTGGCGCCTGGAACAGATAGCCTCCTTCGCGCCCGAGATGCTTACGCCCGCTGTGCTCCAGAGCATCGCCCGCGACCTGGAGCAACTGGAAGCCTGATCTTTTCACAGCAAAGGAGCGGTTCATGTTTGTCATGGGACAATATGAACCGCTCCTTTTATCAGCAAGATTGCTGGCAGCCTATCACCTCAATTTGCGCGCTCTACTCTCCTTCGGCATGGGAATCAGAACCTCTTTTTCCTGCTCCATGCGCTCGATAAATGCCACAATAGGCCTGGTAGCTTTTTTGAGATCGGTCAGCATATAGGCATCCCTTTTCCCTGCTATTTTCTCAAAACCCAGGCGATGAACCAGCTTCTCGCCTTCGGGCGTTGCGGCAATGGAAGATGACAGATCGATGACAAAACGCCAATGAAAAATTCATGTCGGCGTCATGTCGCTCAGCTACACTCTCTTTGCGCGCAGAAAAGGAACCGGGCAGGCATGGCGCCTGCTTCTACTGCGCGGGAATAACTGTTCATTTTCATGACAATCTGTCTCTCTGAAAGGATCTTTTTCGATGGAAGTTTCTTCGCAACGTGTGACCGGGAGCCGGAGTTGGGCGCGTACACTGTATCTGGTGCTGGCCAGTCTGATTTTTCTGGGCATCTTTCTCCAGGGCTTTTTCATTGGGAGCCTGCTGTTCGCGGGCATGAGTTGGGGAGCCAGGGCGCACAGCATGACTGGCATGTTGCTGCTGCTACTGGCTCTGCTCCTGATGATCGCTGGCTTCATCGCTCGTCTCCCCAGAAATATGCATATTCTGAATGTCGTGTTTCTCGTCTTGATGCTCATTCAGATGATGCTACCTTCGCTGAAAGGCAGCGTGCCGCTGGTTTCCGCGCTACACCCGGCTAACGCGCTGCTGCTGATCGGACTCAACACCTACCTTATCCTGCGCGCGACGAAAAAGCAATCATAGGCATTATCATCATGCCAGGAGCGCCGGAGGGCCATAAGTGGCTGGCTCCGGCGCTCCTGGCATTTTCTGGCTGGCGAAGCTGGTTCAGTCCTGTTCGCGATTGCGCGCGCGCTCCTGCTGAGTCAGGTAGCGTTTGCGCAGGCGAATGTTCTGGGGCGTGACCTCAACCAGTTCGTCGTTATTGATGAAGTCCAGCGATTGCTCCAGGCTCATCAGAACAGGTGGGGTGAGGCGAACCGCGATATCCGAGGTGGAGGAGCGAATGTTCGTCTTCTGCTTCTCTTTGCAGATATTGACCACCATATCCATCGGACGCGAGTTCAGGCCGACGATCATCCCTTCGTACACCGGGGTGCCGGGTTCAATGAAGGTGTCTCCGCGCTGCTGGGCGTTGCTCAGACCGTAGGTGACGGCCACGCCGATCTCGGAGGCGATCAACGCTCCCATGCGCGTGCTGCCGATTTTGCCCAGCCAGGGCTCGAAGTCGATCAGGCGACTGCTCATCGCGCCGTTGCCCTGGGTCAGGGTCAGGAAGGCATTGCGGAAACCGATCAGGCCGCGCGTGGGAATGTGATATTCCAGGCGCACATTGCCGTTGCCATCGTTGGTCATATTGGCGAGCTGCGCCTTACGAGCCGCCAGCGTCTCTGTCAACACGCCAATATAGGTATCGCGCGTGTCGATGACCAGGTGCTCAATCGGCTCCAGCAGATGCCCGTTCTCATCCTCGCGCGTGATGACTTCGGGACGCGAGACCTGGAACTCGTAGCCCTCGCGGCGCATGGTTTCGATCAACACGGAGAGGTGCAGTTCGCCGCGTCCGCTGACGACAAATTCGTCAGGCGTGTTGCCGTCCTCGACGCGCAGACTGACATTGACCTCCAGTTCGCGGTAGAGGCGGGCGCGCAACTGGCGCGAGGTAGGAAACTTGCCCTCGCGTCCAGCAAAAGGGCTGGTGTTGACGCCAAAGGTCATTTTCAGCGTCGGCTCTGAAATCTCAATAGTGGGCAGGGCTTCGGGCTGCTCGATGTCAGCGATGGTCTCGCCGATGTTGGCGTTGGCGATGCCCGTCAGGGCGACAATCTCGCCAGCCTGCGCCTCAGCGACCTCCAGACGCTGCAAACCGCGATAGGTGAAGACCAGCGTGACCTTCTGGCGCGAAATCTGACCATCGCGCGCGATCTGCGCCACCTGGCTGGCAGGGGTAATGCGCCCGCGCGTAATGCGTCCAATGGCGTATTTTCCCTTGTAATCATCGTAGTCCAGCGCCGTCACCAGCAGTTGCAGCGGTCCCTCAACGTCCACCCGGGGAGCTGGAACAACCTTGAGAATCGTCTCAAACAGCGGCCCCAGATCCTTGCGCTCATCGTCCGGGTGATACATCGCCACCCCATCGCGTCCAATCGCGTAGAGCACAGGGAAATCCAGTTGATCGTCATTGGTGGCCAGTTCCAGGAAAAGATCCTGCGTCCATTCCAGAACCTGGTCAATGCGCGCGTCCTTGCGGTCGATCTTATTGATCACCACAATCGGGCGCAGATTCAATTGCAGGGCTTTTTGTAAGACAAAACGCGTCTGCGGCATCGGGCCTTCTGCGGCATCGATCAACAGGATACAGCCATCGGCCATGTTCAGCACGCGCTCC
Organism: Ktedonobacteraceae bacterium; assembly: GCA_035546055.1. Lineage (GTDB taxonomy): Bacteria > Chloroflexota > Ktedonobacteria > Ktedonobacterales > Ktedonobacteraceae > Paraktedonobacter. Next base: position 760 of record DASZXF010000295.1, on the reverse strand, counting down.
ACCTCACCGCCGAAGTCCGCGTGTCCGGGGGTATCGATAATATTGATTTTGACACCGTGATAGGTAATCGCCGTATTCTTGGCCAGGATGGTGATACCGCGCTCGCGTTCCTGGTCGTTTGAATCCATAATCAGCTCACCAACCTGCTGATTTTCACGAAAAATGTGGCTCTGTTTGAGCAAACCATCGACCAGGGTTGTTTTCCCGTGATCGACATGGGCGATAATAGCGACATTGCGAAGATCTGCCCGCTCCGTCAGTTTTGTGTCCTGGGGCATTGATTGTACAACCTGCATAGTAATACGTAATAACTCCCGCAAAGCATAAGAAAACCGGGCATGTCATCAGTTGCCCGGTAGATTGGAACCGTAGACCGTTATTCTCAGCCCCATTATATCATACTTTTCCTCAGATGCAGCCAAATGTCCCAGGCGATTAGCAATTCCCCACGTTCGTCCCGCCCCTACGGCTCTCTTTCTGCCTTTTTCCCTCATTCGCGTTTGCTGCCACAGCAAATACCTCCACGACCAACCACGGCGCAGATGAAAACTACAAGCTGCCAGGCCTGGCTTTCTGGCCCTTCTGGTTGATCTCGCCGTTGTATGAGCAGGATGCTGGCTTGTTTTCTGATAGAACCATGGCGACGGGTTCTCTTGCTTTACGGTGGCATGACCGCCGGCGATAGCCTGGCGGCGAACTCGCCGATGACGGCTTCGTCCCAGATGTGATCGAGAATGAATCCGCCCGCGCCTGCGGCGTG
>DASZXF010000294.1:0-7722 GCA_035546055.1 Ktedonobacteraceae bacterium | reverse complement strand
TCGTGGCTGGCGTCCTTCTGGCCATTAGGCAATTCTGTCAGGATTGTCTTTTCTCTGCTTATTCGCTATACTCAGATAATCTCGACATTTGAATGGTTTATTTCTACAGATGAAGGCATATTATTGCAGGGAGGAAAAACGTGTTCTCTATCTCGGCTGTTACTGTTTCGCTCCAACTCACGCCACAAACGATTGCGATTCTTGTCGCTATCGCGGTGGTTTTGCTGATTATTCTGGGTATCGGCGGACGACGCCGCAGCCGGCGCCGGCGCGGGGGAGATGCCCACCGGCAGGAGAGGACGCCCCGCCGCAGTTTGGGTACGCGGCCAAAGAGGCCAGATCACGACCTGGAGACGGCGCGCAAGCATGGCGTTGAGCGCAGTCCGCGCTGGCCGCATGTTGAGAAAGAACACCTGTTGCATGAGCCGTCCTGCGCGGCCTGTGGATATCGCGGTAAGGGCTTGCAGGTCCACCACATCAAGCCGTTTCACCTGCATCCAGATCTGGAACTCGACCCGCGCAACCTGATTACGCTCTGTGAAATCAAGGGCCGGGATCATCATCTGCTGATTGGCCACCTGGATAACTGGGAGTCGTATAACGTGAATGTGCGGGAGGATGTCAAACGCTATTATGGCAAAAGCGCCAATGAGATTAAGAGGGATATCCACTGGCAGAAAGCGGTGGCGAAACGCCCCTGATCTTTGCGCCCCGGCCTGGCTGCGCGGCTGAATGTCTCGACGAAAGAGGCAGAGAGATTTTTCCGGGATGTGAGATGAGTCAGGAACGTCTGGCGGATATGCCTCTTGCGCTCTCGCTGGCTAGACACGCCGGGTTTCTTGCTGAAAGAACTGCTTGAGAAGTGCTCTGGCCTCGTCGCGGATTGATGCCAGAAGCTCCTGGTGTTCCGCCTGCGTGAGATGAGCAAGCAGATCTGGCTGGTGAAGCTCAAGCTGTTCGAGCACATCGGCGATGAGCAAATGAAAGAGCTGATGACTTCGACTGGACTCGCGGGGGCCGCGATAGCCAATTTTTGAGATTGCGCTGCGCAGGCGGTTCTCAGTGACCTGGCAGGATGCCTCCCACTTGAGCAGATCCAGGTTATCAAAGCCGGTCGTGGAGGGAAGAACGGTCCATTTCTGGGCTTGATGAAAACGCCGATCTTCCGCGAACGCGGCGATCTTTCTCTTGAAAATGGGCCTCAGCGGCCCTCTGGATGTCTCAAAGATCAGCGCTTTAAGTGGCTTGATCACCACGCCCTCGGCATAGTTCGCTTGCGCCAGAGGCGGCAGCCCAAAAAGCGCCGGAATGGTGGAGGAGAACTCGATGGGGTAGCACAATGCTTCCTGGTAACTCCCAATCAAAAGGGGAGGAACAGAGGGAACGCCGGCAGCTTGCAAGAGCATACGAGCTTGATCATAAGCGAGATAAGCAGACTGGTGCGCGTCTGAGATCGCGAGGTCGAACGCGCAAAATTCGATATCAGGCGTATAGTAAATCCCGGTCTGGATCGGCTGCAAGCCGGGGACGGCAGGAACCTCTGGATGAGGATACGCTCCCCCAAAAAGCTCGCCGTAGATTGAGAGCGAGGTCAGATGAGGATAGAGATGACGCGCCTGACCAAAAAGCTGGCAGATCTGAGGCTCCAGACGCTTGAGAATGCGCTGATAGTCAAAAAAATGCTCTCCTGGTCCCAGGAGATGTTTGCGGCTGGCTCCGGCAAGGCTTGAACCATCCGTCACGATACAAAAATGCGCACCATGGATTTTTTCCGTCACTACCCAGCGCGTTTTTTCCAGAATGCGATAGTCTCGCTCATCCAGAGACCATTGATCGGTTGATTCAGCTATTTTTTCATACGCAACCCAATCCATAAAACATTGCCCTCCTGGCGCATAGGTAGCGTTATAGGCGTTATGATAGCATACTGATGCGCTATACGTGAACGTCTGCCGGCGCAAGCCCCCGCTCGCACGAGGACGGGGGCCGCGACTCAAGGAGACGAGTCAGAGGCAGATCCACTCGACGGTGTGCGCCTCGGTCAGATCAGGAACTTCCATACGCTGAGCAAAGGAGCGGATAATGGGTTCGGGCACGCGCTCCTGGCGCTGCTGGTTGCGCTGCAAAATGTCGCTCAGCGGGGCGTCCAGGTAGACGATACGCACGCGACCGCCATAAGCTGTGACCAGGTCAACGAGTTCCTGTCTCCTCATGCGCATGATATTGGTGGCGTTCCAGACAAATGAAGTTTGCTGGCGCAGCAGTTCTTTGGCCCGCTGACGCGCCAGTTGAATCACGCGGCCCTGATTTGCGCCTGGCGCTATCTTGAGTTCGCGCCGGATCTCATCCAGCGAGATGACCGGCCAGCCCTCCAGGTGTGCGCGCACCCAGGTATCCTTGCCGACTCCCGGCAGACCGGCCATCAGCACTACCTCGAAATGGGTGTCATCATAGGCCGCATACGAGGGATCAGCGTCCGCGCGCGCGCTGTGGAAGTAGACAAAGCGACTGTGCGCGCTGGCAAACTGGCGCGGCTGATTGAGACAGGCCAGTTCTTCACCATAACCGCGAAAGAGTTCGATGGTATCCAGCAGACGCTGCTGATCCTGGCATATGCGTCCGCGCATATCGGCCTCGGCCAGCAGCGCCAGGTGTTGCAAGCTGACTCCCTGGCTGGCCGCGAAGAGCGCGCGTTCGGGAGAGGGCTTGTCCAGGAATTGCACCGGCAGGGCGTGCAAACGCACCAGCTTTGCGCTATATTCGCGGAAGGCGAACGGCACCCCCTCTTCCCAGAACATCTGCCGGACCATCCTCTCACCCAGCCGGGCATGACCTCTGGCATGAATGTGCCCCTGCTCGTCCGTCGTCGTGCAATCTGGCTTGCCGATGTCGTGCAAGAGGGCGGCGGCGAAGAGTAATGCTCGTTCCTCCGCTGGCAAGGCCCGCCAGGCTGTCAGACCCGTCAGAGCTTCTACAACCATGCGGGTGTGAATCAGCACATCCCCTTCGGCGTGAAAAATGGCATCCTGGGGCACCCCGGCCAGGGTGTGCAGCCAGGGGAAAGTCTCCTCCAGGGCTGGCCAGTCCACCTCCCAGGCCGGGGCCAGCGGGCAATACGGATATGCCCACGCCTGCGGCGGGCGTGGATACGTGTACAATCTATCCATAGCCCGGCTATTATAGCATATGGCTGAGAGAAAATCCTCTCAAAACAGGAAAGCGTTGTGAGATCTGCCGGGAGCTATGGGCGCGCTCGATATCCGCCTCTGGCGCGTCAGACCGGGCTTCGGCTGGAAAAGCGCCGGTCTGAGCCGGGCCGGGAGCGCGCCAGCCACGCGCGCACCTGCCCGCAAAACGCTATGCAGTCCCGCTAACATCTTTCAGGCATGGAGTAATTGGGCTTCCGTTTTTCATCTCACGCGTAAGAACAGGTTGAGAGGTATAGACTTCACTTCACGAGAAGCGAAAATCTTGTTGTGATAACTCACACGGACAAGAAGGGATGCGAATGATCTTTCATAAAGTTGATGCGACGGTCCTGTTCGTTCAGAACCTCTCCAAATCTATCGAATTCTATCGGGATACGCTGGAACTCCCGCTGGTCTTTCAGGATTCCGGCTCGGCGACATTTCAGATGGAAAATCAGTATTTTCTCCTGCTGGCACCCTCGACTGCGACGAATCTGCTCAGCGATGAGGCTAACCCGGTCGAGATTACGGGAAACGCTCGCTTTCTGCTAGCAACCGGTGTCGAGAATGTTGACGCTACCTATGAAACGCTCAAAGCCAGGGGTGTGACGTTCCTTAAACCTCCCATTAGTCAGCCCTGGGGGCTACGGACAGCACATTTTACCGACCCGGAAGGCAATATCCGGGAAATAAACCAATCGCTAGCAGCGAACTAGCAGATACGAAGTGTTATGCCCTGCAGTGCAGGTGCTTGTTGAGCAATCGGCGCCGATTTTTGCCCAACATGCACCTGCCTTGCTCTCTGGCGTTGCGCCGGGCAACTCAGCATGGCAGTTTAACGACCCAGAAGCCGCGTCAGCCCTGGTGTCTCGCTTGAGGCGGCCTGACGTGCTCGCCAGGCGATAAAGCCATCGGGACGCACAAGAACGGCCCCGGAACTGCTGAGACCATAGGTGGCGAGAAAGCTGGCGTCGGTATCGCGATAGGGCTGATCCGCCCCGATGGTGTAGCTCTCCAGCGGGAAAGAGGACCGCTGGCATACGTCACGCCAGCCCTGTCCGTCGGGACCGGTGAGCAGCACAAAATGCTTTCCATAGAGATCGAGAATGGAGATGCGCTGACCGTGGTGGGTGAGCCAGATATGTGGCGCGCGTGTTCCAGGGCGGGCCGAGGGTTCGTTCTCAAAAAGCACACTATCCTCCTCTTCATGCTCGGGAAGTACGGCGGCGGAGCGATAACGGTAGCCCTGGATGACGCTGAAGGCCGTGGGCTGGCGCTCCGGGGAGCCTGGCCGCACGCGTTCCAGTAGTTCGTTGGCGCTCCGCAAAATGGCTTCGCGCTGCTCAAGATGGGCCAGGCGATAGACATAGAGACCGGTGGAGACGCCTGTGGCGAGATCCGCCGCTGGCTGACGTTCCTGACCGTAGCTGGTGAGCAAAGCGGGCGAGGCCTGCCCGTCGAGCACAAAGGCCAGTTTCCAGGCCAGGTTATGGGCGTCGGCGATGCCGGTATTGGCCCCAAAAGCGCCCATGGTGGTCATGACATGGGCGGCATCACCGGCCAGGAAGATGCGCCCCTCCTGGTAACGCTCGGCTACGCGCGCGGCCAGTTCCCAGGGGAGGGTACTGATAAGCTCAACAGGCTGCTCCGGCAGACCCAGGGCGGCGCGCACCAGTTCAAGGCAGCGCTCAGGTGCAAGGGTGTCAGCTTCGTCCGCGCGCGGCCTGACGTGGGCAAACAAGGCCCAGTGGTCTGCGCTCTGCCCCAGAATGCCATCGACGCTGGCGTTGTTGACGAAACAGAGGGCGATTTTGCGCTCACCGAGGATTTTACTCAGATCTGTGCGAAAAAGGATGCTCACCCATTGACCCAGTTTGCCATATCCATACGAACCAATGCCGGACTGCTGGCGCAGGAAGCTGCGGTGGCCATCCGCCGCGATGACGTACTGCGCAAAGATGCGGCGCTCCTGCCCGCTGGCTCGTTCGCGGATCAGCGCGCGCACGCCGCCGCTTTCCTGCTCGCAGTCTACTAACTCTGTGCCAAAGCGGATATCGCAGCCCAGTTCGCTGGCCCGCGCGCGCAACAGCGGCTCCAGCTTATCCTGGCCTATCACGGCTGCGCGGGCTGGACTGGCGAAGGGATTGACGAAGCTGGCCTGCTGGTGCGCGCGAAACTCGGTGCTGTCGAGCACTCTACCGGCCAGGCTCTCGACGCGCAGGCCCATTTCCCCCTTGCTCTCCGGCGGCGTTTCACGCGCGAAAATGGCCTCGGTCATGCCAACCTGGCGAAACAGTTCCATGGTACGTTCGTTAAAGCTGCCCGCGCGGGGATGTATGGATGTCGTGGCGTGACGCTCAACCAGGAGCGCGGGCACACCATGCCAGCCCAGGAAGAGGGCCGCCGAGAGGCCGACCACGCTTCCCCCCACAATCAAAACAGGTACTTCTGCGTCGTAATGCATGCTTTTCCTCCAAACTCTTTCTTGTGTCTGTCTGGAGAGTGTAGAGGGCAAGAGGGTGAGTGTGCATCACCTTGTCTCGTGATTTTTAGCCGTCCGGGGACAGGAGGCGCAAATCTCGCGCGATGGCGCGTGCCTCCCGGCGACTATGCACGTTGAGCTTACGATAAATGCTGGTGACCTGCGTTTTGATGGTGTTGAGCGAGACGACAAGTTCACGAGCGATTTCGGGGTACGAGCGTTCCGCCAGGATGAGACGTAGCACCCGCTGCTCCTGGCGTGAAAGGGCCGGCAGCCCGTATGTCCGGGGCAGGCTCACCTGAGCGATTTCAGAAGCCCGCAAGAGCGTTCGCACATACGCGTGAAGGGACTGATCCTTCTGGCGCGTCTGCATCAACTGGAGCATCGCCGTGATATCCTGGCCCTCGTCCAGAAAAACGCGGAGATATCCCTGCGGGTGCGCCTTCACCAGCGCGGCTTCAAGAGTTCGACAGGCCTGCGGCGTCTGTCCCTGAGCCAGCAGCAGACGAGCCTGCAAAAGCTGATATTGCAAGAGCAGGCGCCCCTGTCCTTGCGCCTGCGCTGTTCTCTGCCAGCTCTCCAGCTCGCCCCCGGCCCGGCTATATTCTTTGCTCGCCAGGGCAACGCGCCACTGCAACAACTGGTGAGCGGTCCGCACGCCGGCCTCGTCCCCGGCAGGCAGTTCCCAGGTCTCAAGGGCGTGGCGAACGGTGCTCAGATCACCCTCCTGGAGCCAGCCATGCAACTGGTAGAGATAGACCCCGGCGTAGAGCGACTGATGAGCATGAAAGCGCGCCAGCAGGGCGGAGAGATGATGTTCGACCAGCAGTTTTTGCCCCTGGAGCGACCAGATCCGCAGTAACAGCAGGGTGGCGCGGACCAGCAAGAGATGATAACTGGCCTGCTCGCTCAAGTCTCTGGCCTCCTGCGCGCTCCGTTCCGCCGCCTCCAGGTCGTTCCACTCATACGCCAGGTGAGCCAGACCAAGCAGCGCCGGAACCAGATCCTCGCGATCCCCGATCTCTCTGGCCTCCTGCGCCACGCGCTGATAACAGGCTTCGGCGAGTCGCAATCTTCCTTGCTCGTGATAGACGGTGGCCAGCAAGAGAGTACAACTGCGCGCTCCGTGGGGATGATGCAGTTCTTCCCAGATGGCCAGGGCGGTCTGGAGCAGCGTCCCGGCTTCGCTCACCCGCCCGCGCGACAGGGCGCCTGACCCCAACAGATTGAGACACACCCCGCGCCAGTGCCGCGAAGCCGGGGGGAGCCAGGATAACGCCTGCCGGGCGTGGACGCCGGCCTGTTCCTGCCAGCCCTGGCGCACGGCGAGATAGGCGCGAAAGGCCCGGACCTCGCCCAAGCTGGCCGTATGGCCTTCCTCCTGCCAGCGTGCCTCCGCCATGCTCAAAAGCTCGTTTATTTGAGCAAGCGTCTCGGACGGCAGTTGCTCCTGCACAAAATTCAATGAAAGCACCTGCGCTTTGAACAGGCAGAGCAAGGGATGCGGACCTAGAAGCTCGGCGGGCACGGGTTCCAGCCAGCGCCGCAGGGTGGCGAATTCCTGCATCTCGTCAAATCCACGCTGTCCAAGCTCGCGCTCGACCAGGAGCAGCGCGTAGCCCATTTCCTGAGCTTGCAGCGCCAGTTCAATCGCCTCCGCCAGCCATCCCGCTCGCTCGTACCAGCGCGCGGCCTGGAGCAGCAGCTTGTGGATGGTTTGCGCGGTGAAACGTCGCCGGGCCTCCGCGCGCATGGCCTCCGCGAACAGGGTTTGATAGCGAAACCACGAGCCGGGACCATCCAGGCGCTCCAGAAACAGGCCGGACTGCTCCAGAGTCGGCAAAAGTTCCGCGCTCTCGCGTTTGCCCATCAGCGCAGCGCACAGATCCGCGTTCAGACGAGGCAGGAGGCTGGTGAGCAGGAGAAACGTCTGCTGAGGAACGCTCAGCGCGGCGAGCACCTCTTCCAGAAAATACGCCTGCAACTGGCGATGCTCGCCGGCGAATCCGGCCAGTTGTCGCCTGATCTGCTCCTCACTGGCATCGCGTGGCA
>DASZXF010000293.1:0-9855 GCA_035546055.1 Ktedonobacteraceae bacterium | reverse complement strand
TTTTGAACGAGAAGCAAAAAAAGAAAGAAGTCCTCGGTAATCATTTGCAAACGTTGCTTCTTATAGCTATACCTCTTGTCAGAATGAGACAGTAATGGTACCCTCTCCTTGCAATTGTGAAACTTCCAAAGATATTGCTTGAGGAGAGTTATAACCTATGCCGCAAACCGTGAATGGGCAAGACGCATCCGAACAAAAACCGGTAAAGGATGACCGTCCTGCCTCTCCATCTGCATCCGCACGTACTCGTCCTGGCCAGCGCCAGCAGGAGCGTATGCAACGCCTGGTCCGTCGTCGCAAACGCCGTCGCATCTGGGCGGCCTCCATCGCGGCTTTCCTGGTCATTGCGCTGGGCATTACTTTTGAGATTCTCTATCAAAATTACAATGCTCAGCAGGCTACCCTCCATGCCCATGCCACCGCGACCGCTGAGGCTCATGCCAACGCGACTGGAACCGTCATCGCCAACGCCACCGCGACCGTGATCAGCCAGAACTGCTTCCTTTCTTCCAGTGGAGAAGCCGTTCCCTCTGTGTACGCCAGTGACAAAGCTCCTTCTGCTGGCCCGGATACCGCTCCCCCGCTCAAGGGAACAGCGACGACCATGAAGGATGGGTTGAAGTACGTAGACATCAAAGTAGGCACCGGCACAGCTGTGACGGATGGCAAGACAATCACCGCCAATTATACGGGCTGGCTGGCGAGTACCTGTAAGAAGTTCGACAGCTCCTATGATGCGCACAGCGGGACGGCTGCCGCGCCGATTAGTATTCAGCTCGCGACCGGTTCGCTGATTCCCGGCTGGGTCGAAGGTATGGTTGGCATGAAGCCCGGCGGTATTCGGCGCCTGTACATTCCCGCCGCGCTGGGCTATGGCGATCAGGCAGCAGGCTCGATTCCCGCTAATTCGGACCTGATTTTCGATGTTCAGCTTATCTCCTTTAAATAAGCCGAACAGATAGCGCCAGCATTTTCACATAGGCTCAACAAGCGGCCAGTGGAAGACCTCCCAGGACTTCCACTGACCGCTTTTGTCATCCACACAAGCGGCATCTTCCGGTTTGGACTGCAAGCCAGCCCTTTTACCTCTTCCTGTTCACTGAAGGAGAGTGCATTCTGCCACTTTTCCCATGAGTCCTCCCCCATTTTTCCAGCGCAGGGGTTCCCCGCCCCACCTCATCCAAAAGGAGGGAGGCGGGGCGCCACCAGAGCTTGAGGCCGCCTCAGAAAAAGGGGGGAGGACTCATGTTTTCCTTGGAGTAGGGAGGGGAAACGCGCCCTTGCGGCGCTGGAAAAAGTGGGGAGGACTGATAGCAAAAGCCAGCGCCACAGGCGCGGGCACGCTTTGAGAAGTGCAGAAGTGTTTTCAAGAACCTGCCAGAGGCGCTGATGTGATATACTATGCCGCAGCCAGAAAGGCTGCGCACTCAGACGGTATAATGGAAGGTTATCGATGAATCACGAAGAAATGCTACAGCTTTTCCAGGAACTGGGCGTTTTTGCGCGCGGGCATTTTTTGCTCAGTTCCGGGAGACATAGCGATGAATATTGGGAGAAGTTTCGCGTCTTTGAGCATCCACGTGTGACCGAACGGCTCTGTGGGCTGATTGCGCAGCGCTATCGGGAACAGCAGGTAGCGGTGGTGATTGGACCCACCACCGGCGGCGCTCTGCTGGCCCAGGAGGTCGGACGCCAGTTGGGAGCGCGCTGCATGATCGCGGAACCGGTGAGCGGTGGACGCGAGTTGCGGCGCGGTTTTGTGTTGCGCGCAGGCGAGCGGGTGCTGGTCGTCGATGATGTGCTGACCACCGGGCTTTCTGTGCGCGAAACGCTGGCGGCCCTGCGTCCCTATCAGCCGCACATCCTGGGCATTGAGGTCTTGATTGATCGCAGTAATGGCGAGGCGGGCAAGCAGTTCGATGTGCCCTTGCAAGCTCTGTTCAGTGTCGCGGCCCATTCGTATGATCCCGCTGATTGTCCGCTCTGCCGCGCCGGTCAGCCGGTGGTCAAACCCGGCACGCGCAAAATGCCGGGTCAGGCGTAGCAAAGGAGATGAGTGTGACCTTTCTAGAAAAATTGCTCGCGGCAGAGCGTCAGCATCATTCGCTGCTCTGCGTGGGACTTGATCCAGAGCCGGAGCGCCTGCCCGACCACCTGCGAACGCTGCCGGTAGAGCGCGGCATCGTGGAATTCTGCCGGGCGATTATCGCCGCTACCGCTCCCTATGCTTCGGTGTTCAAGCCCAATCTGGCCTTTTTTGAAGTGCTTGGACCCGCCGGGATGGTGGCCTTGCAGGAGGTCGTGCGCGCTATTCCGTCGCATCTTCCGGTGATTGCTGATGCCAAACGCGGCGATATTGGCAACACCGCGCGCAACTACGCCGCCGCTCTTTTCGAGACCTATGGCTTCGATGCCGTGACCGTCAATCCCTATCTGGGCTATGATGCCGTGGCCCCTTTCCTGGCCTATCGCGAGCGCGGCGTTATTTTGCTCTGCCGTACCTCTAATCCCAGTGCCAGCGACTTTCAGGATTTATTGGTCCAGGCTGAAGAAGGTCCGGCCAGACCCCTCTACGAGGTCGTGGCCCGGCGCGTGCAGGACTGGAACACGGCGGGCAATTGCGCGCTGGTGGTTGGCGCGACCTATCCCCAGGAGATGCGGGCGGTGCGCGCGCTCTGTCCCACCCTGCCGATCCTGGTGCCTGGGATTGGCGCGCAGGGCGGCGACCTGGAGGCCGTGGTGCCGCTGGCCGTTGACAGCGAGGGAGAACGCGCCATGATTTCGGCTTCGCGCGCGATTCTCTATGCCGGTTCCGGGACGCGCTTTGCGGAAGCCGCTGGCGAAGCGGCGCGCGAGTTGAGCGCTCAGATCAACCGGGCGCGCGGGCGGTAGCGCCTGAGCCTGGATGGAGCGCCTCAGAGGTCTGGTACTGAAAGTAAGAGAAACTGTGATGAAATTAGAGGTTGAGCTGGCGCCCCGGCACAAAAGCGGTCTGCTGCTGCGCAATCCAGTCATGCTGGCGGCGGGTCCAGCCGGGTATGGCGTGGAGGATAGCAAAAGCGCTGAAATTCATCGCCTGGGAGCGATAGTCAGCGCCAGCGTTACCCTGCGTCCCTACGCCGGGCCTGCTCAACCCTGGCTGCTGGAGAGTCCCGCCGGGCTGCTCAGCGCGTATAACCGGCCCTCGCCCGGCGCCTCCAGAGTCATCAGAAGCTACGCCGCCACCTGGGAGACCAGGCAGACGCCGCTCATTGTCAACCTCGCCGCCACCAGCCTGGCCGAATTTGCCGAACTGGCCGCGTGTTTTGAAGGCGTGGCGGGCGTGGCCGCGCTGGAACTCAATCTGGCCGCCCCCAATCTGGCCGCTGAAGGTGCCCCCTTCGGCGCCGACGCCGCGCTGGTCGCCCGGCTCATCACAGCGGTGCGCAGAGCGTGTACCCTGCCCATCATCGCCAAGCTGCTTCCCTGCACCAGCGATCTGCGTCCTGTGGCCCTGGCAGCCGCCTCGGCTGGCGTTGACGCCCTCACCCTGGTTCATGCCCTGCCTGGTTTGAGCATCGATCTGGCCACCCGGCGTCCCGCCCTTTTCGGCGGCCTCTCTGGACCCGCCATCAAGCCCCTGGCCCTGCGCCTGTTCTACGAAACCGCCCGCGAACTGCGTATCGCCTATCCCCGACTTCCCCTCATCGGTGGAGGCGGTATCACCAGCGCCAGCGATGCTCTCGAATTTATCCTGGCCGGCGCCAGCGCCATCCAGCTCGGTACGCTCCACCTCACCAATCCACACCTGGGCGTCGAGATCCTGGAGGGCATCGCAAGTTTTATGCAGACCGCAGGAGTAACTATCCTGACAGAGCTGATTGGCGCCGCTCTCTGAGTCAGCACCTCTGACGAAAACTTCATATACCAGAATACATGTAATAAGCAAGCAAACGGCGATTTCATGAATAGAGCACTTTTCATTCCTTTTTGTTGTAAATGGGCAGAAAGAGCCGGAAAAAAGTCTTATTCTCTTCTGGAAATGTTCGGGCTATGATACCATGAAAGAGGTTGCTTTTGGCCTGTATTGAAAGAGGTAAAGAGATACACGTTAGAGAGGGAGAAGATAGTGCGATTACGTTTTGGTATAAAGACAGCGCCTCAGAGCACAACCTATGAGGCCATGAAAAAGGTCTGGTTAGAAGCCGACAGTCTGCCATCGGTTGAGCATGCCTGGCTATTTGATCATTTTATGCCCATTAATGGAGATACCGGCGGCCCCTGCCTGGAGGGTTGGACGCTGTTGAGCGCGTTTGCTGCGCTCACCAGTCGGGTGCGTCTGGGATTAATGGTAACTGGCAACACCTACCGCCATCCAGCAGTTCTGGCGAAGATTGGCGCGACCGTGGATGTCATATCGGGTGGGCGCCTGGATTTTGGCCTTGGCGCCGGCTGGAATGAGACCGAGCATAAGGCATACGGCATTCCTCTGTACACGCCCGGCGAGCGCATTCGGCGCCTGGGCGAAGCCTGCGAGGTCATCAAGCGTATGTGGACTGAAACGGCTCCCAGCTTTGAGGGACGGTATTACCAGATCAAAGATGCCTATTGTGAGCCGAAGCCAGTGCAGAAGCCAACGCCGCCCTTTGTGATCGGCGGCGGCGGCGAAAAGCTCACCCTGCGCGTAGTAGCTCAGTATGCCGATATCTGGAATTTCGTAGGCGGCGATCTTGCCAATTTCCAGCATAAGAGCGCGATCCTTGACGAGCACTGTGCGGTTGTAGGGCGCGATCCCCGCGCTATCGAGCGTTCTGTGCAGATCCACATCAACACTCAAGATCTCGCGACGGCCCGTGAACAGGCCTGTGCCTATGTCGAAGCCGGGGCCACCCATTTTATCCTGGGCCTGCGCTACCCCTATCCTGACGGCATTGTGCATCGTCTGGATGAAGAGATTATCCAGCCAGTCAAAGCCAGCTTTGAAGGCTAAGCGGGGTCCGCTCTGCTTTGGAAAAACCTGATACGTAGACTTTTCCCCTGCTCGTTCCTGGAGCGTTTGCAGAGAGAGTGCATGAAGGGATGGGTTTTATGGCAACATTTTGCTGCCATAAAACCCATCCCTTCATGTGAAGCGTGGAGATGCTCCCTGAAATAGCAGTTCGCGTGCGCAGACCATCGATATGTACTCCTGGCTCGCGAAGCTTGAGTTGTCTGTGCTATCTATTGGGCAAAAGCCACACACGAAGCCTGAGCCATGGGCACGCGTGTGCGTGGCTCACCGAGACCAGGCGCGTCAGTCAGCAGCGGGAAGACGGCTACCTCGCCGCTTTTCTGGTTGGCCACCAGGACAAATGTGCCGGAGGGCGAGAAAGTGAACTGGCGCGGCCAGTCGCCGCCACAGGGCGCGAAGGTGGCTTCCCGCAGCGTGCCATCAGGGTTGAGCGGGAAAAGCGCCAGGCTGTTGTGGCCGCGATTGGAGATCAGGAGCCGGTCCCCTGCCGGGGTGATGTGGATATCGGCCACAACATTTTCAGCCGTGTCCTGCGGAATGGTGGTCAGGGTCTGGCGAGCCTGTAAGCTATGCGCCTGCGCGTCATAGTCATAGACCACCACTGTATTATTCAGTTCGTGCGAAACATAGAGCAGGCGCTGGTTGGGATGGAAGACCATATGACGCGGACCAGAGCCGGGCTGGCTGTCAACACGGACATGCTCGCGCAGTTTGCCCTGTTGAGCGTCAAAGGCATAGATAACCAGTTGATCCAGGCCGAGATCAGCCACAATCACAAAGCGCTGATCGGGAGTAAAAATGCTGGAGTGCGTATGCGGTCCTTCCTGGCGCTCTGGATTGGGACCGTGACCGCTGTGCTGCACCTGATCTGCCATCTCACCCAGCGCACCATTTTCCAGAATTGGGAAGACGCTCACGCTGCCGCTCTGGTAATTTGTCACCAGCAGCCATTTTCCACTGGCGTCAATGTTCAAATGACAGGGCCAGTCGCCGCCGCTCGGCTGATGGTTCAACTCCCGGGGCTGATCCTGAGAGCCAGCAGCGGGCAGTTCAAGCGCCCAGACCTGGCCCGCGCGTCCTTCCGCGTGTGCGCTGGTCTCGCTCACCGCAAAAAGCCAGCGTCCGTTGGGATGGACGCTGATAAAGGACGGATTCGCGATACCGGCAAACGACCAGCGGGTATGGGCTTGCCCGGAAGTCTCGTCAAAAAGTAAGGCCTGAATACCAGGCTGAGTTGCCTCAGCATAGCCGCTGAGATAGAGGGAAAGGGTTTGTGATGCCATCATTTTTCCTGATCTACAAAAAATTAGATCTCTTCCAGCGGCACAAAGCCCAGCACGCGCAGCACATTGTTCATCGTTTGAGCCGTCGCGCGCACAAGGTAAGTGCGGAACGCTTTAATATCCTCGTTGGTCTCGTGCAAAATCTGAGCGGTATGCTCGTAGAAATCGCTGAAGTGCGAGGCCAGGTCGAAAGCGTAAGCGGCCAGCGCGTTCGGCGCCAGTTGCGCGGCGGCATCGGCCAGGCGGCGCGGATAGGCGTCGATGTGGCGTAGCAGTTCCCACTCGCTCTGTTCCAGTTTCTCAGGCAGATTGACCAGCGCGGCGGGTTCCGTGTAGCCCGCCCCTTGCAGGCGGCGCAGAATCTTGCAGGCTCGGGCATACGCATACAGCAGGTAAACGCCAGTATCGCCGTTGGAACGCAGCACTTCGTCCATATCCAGGGCGATGACCTGTTGCAGACCGAAGCGAATCATAAAGTAGCGGATAGCCGCGCTGGCCAGAATCGCCGCCGTGGCCTTGTTCCGCTCGCGTTTATCCTCGCCGTCGTCCATGCGCGCCAGCATACTCTCCATGGCGGCGGTAATCAGATCATCGGCCTTGATCTCAATGCCTTTGCGCCCCGACATCGGATAGAAATTGCGCCCATCCGAGGTATCAATACCCAGGCTGGCGGCGGTCGAGCGCGAGAGCGTCACCACCTCGTAGCCAATGTGTTTCAGATTCGCCGCCTGCTCCTCGTAGCCCAGGCGGCTCAGGCTTTCGCGCACTACCTGCTGCGGATAGGACTGGCGGATATCGATGACATTGATCGCGCGTTTGGCGTGCCCGAAGCGTTTGGGATCGCCCTCCTGGCTGGTCGAGATCGTATCGCTGGGCACACGCATCGTCCAGAGCGTCTGGCCGTCCTGCTGGACACCCCAGGGAACGTAGTGGAACTGAACATTGAGATCGGGCGTGTCAGTCAGACCGAACTTCCAGAGGTGCATCGCGATATCTTTGGCGGTATACGTCGCGGTGCCATCGCTGCGCACCAGAATCTTGTCCTGCATGCGCTCATTCTCTTTCGCTGGCTCATCCTTTGCCGGCTGGCTTTCGCCATTGTCATCTCCGAAAGGCAGAATCCAGCAGCCAGCCGCCGGGCCGCTCTCAGGCTTTTCCAGCAGACCGCTCTGGCGCAGTTTGGCGAAGGTATGCGTCCAGAGGCCCGCGCCCAGAATAGCCGACTCCCAGGTGAGCAAATTATACGTAATGTTCAGGCGGGCCATCGTCTTGAGATGGGCCTGGACAATCTGGTGGGAGAGATCATTGGCAACCGTGGGAAAATCCGGGCCGCTCTCAGGCTCGTCGCCATGTTCAATGGCGTGCAGAACCGTCTTGCGCAGTTCCAGGGACTCTGGATGTTCCTCATAATGTTTGCCGACCGCCACATACACGCGCGAGCAGAAGTAATCAAACGACTCCTCGGCCTGTGGCTGATTACCGCCGGGAACCTGGAGCCTGCCCTGCTGCATCAGCGTAAAGCCCACCACTACATCCGCTACCTGGACGCCAGAATCGTCAATATAGTTCTGCGCCTCCACATTGTAGCCCTGGGAGCGCAACATGCGCACGACCGTATCGCCAATGCACGAATTGCGCAGGTGTCCAACATGCGCGGCCTTATTGCTATTGATCGCCGTGTGTTCGACAACCACTTTCGTTCCTTGTCCGATCTGATTCTGTCCAAAATCCGCACCCTGGGCGAGTACCTGTTCGATAATGGAGCGTCCGACCGCTGGATGATCCAGGCGGAAATTCACATAGCCGGGCTTCGTCACCGTCACCTCGGCCAGGGCCGGGTTGTGCGTCTCGCGCAGGAAAGCGGCCAGCGCCTCGGCGATGACCATCGGCGGGCGTCCCAGTCTGGCCTTGCCGGACCACGACATCACCGGCAGCGAATAATCGCCAAAACTGGCCTGGGCGGAGAAGCTCAGATTGATCGGAAGCTGCTCCAGTTCTATAGTCAGCCCCTCCTGGGCCAGATAGCGCGTCAGGGCCGCGCGGATCAACTCTGTCAGGTATGTCTGTAAATCCTGTGATTCCGCCTCAGCCATAGGTTGTACCTCGTTACTTATAGTCATTCTTCCTCGCCTCGCTCAATGAAATGAGTGCAGATGCTCTTGTCCTGTTTGCTGTGGATGTTTGTGCAGGTGTATAAGCTACTATAGCGTAGCTGGCCAGTGAGGTCAAGCATCGCCGTGTCAACAGGTGCGCTTTGCTCAGTTTTCATACCATGCCTCATCATTATGATACAGATGGCATAAAAAGGTCTGCTCAAGCCTGTTTCCTGGCCAGGCAGACTGTTTTAGAAGTCGCTCATTTTTTATTGTTCATGCCTGTGGCACTCGTATAACAGGCAGTCAACTGGTACGAAAAGCCGTTCGCCAGCAGGCTGCCAGGACTGGCAAGACGAAGGAGCAGGTCAAAAACCTGCTCCTCCAGAGCAAAATGTAAGGATGATCAGTGCATGCCTGTCAGCACAGGCATGGTTTTAGCCCACCGGGAAAGTGGGCAACTGGAACGCGCTTTTGCCAGCCGCCAGCAGGTCGGCCAGAGCCGTATACCAGGCGATTGCGGCAGTAACCACTCCCAGATAGCCACCGATCTGGCTCCAGATGGTTCCACCGCCGAGCGCACCAATGGCGAGCGCGAAGAAAGTCAGTGTCAAGAAGAGAAAAACGCCGATAAGAGCCAGGTTGGTTCTCAACGTAGCGAGTAACCAGAGAAGAGTGAAAATGCCCCAGGCGAGCAGGAAAAAGCCCAGCGCGGTATCATTGGGGACATCTTTGTTCTGCACCATCCAGGCGAAGGCCAGCCAGAAGCCTCCATACGAAGAAAACGCGGCTGCGCTAAAGGTATTGCCAGCGCGGAACGCCCACATGCCTGCGAGCAGTTGGGCCAGACCTCCATAGAAGAAAGCGAGGCCGATGACAACCGTGGTCCCGCCATCAAACCAGCCGGCGTTTGAGGCGCTGAGGACAAAAGTGGTAAGAGCAAAGGCGGCCAGGCCGAGGGGAGCGGGATTGGCGTGGGCCGGAGCTGCTGTTTCGGAGCGGTCTGCTGCGATTTGGGCCATGAAGGTTCCCACCTTTCATCAAAGGACTAAGCAATACACGTTCAATCATTGATACATGTGCTCGGCGTAGCCCGGAGGCCACGTAAACGCCTGTCACAGGCCGAAATGCCTGCTGATGTCAGATGTGATCTGCTCCACATCAGTGTGGATGCACAGAAATGACGCCTTACAAATCTCAGAGGATCTACCATCAGGGTTTTGAAATCAAACTATCTCTTTGCTTTTCTCCTCCCTTCTTGAGTGGTATATACCACTTACGCTTGATGAATATTTTCATCAATAGACCATGTTCATGCCTATAGTATACCATAGAAACGGGCTTTTTTCAGCCCTCGCGCGGCCTCCTGCAAGGCTTTCTCATGTAGCGCTTTTTCCTCTCCTGATGATTTTCCTTCTGTTGCTCGCCATGCCTTTCCACCCCCCAAAATAAGAATGATATCAGCCCTCCCCCATTTTTCCAGCGCCGC
>DASZXF010000292.1:0-1717 GCA_035546055.1 Ktedonobacteraceae bacterium | reverse complement strand
CAAAACCGGCTTCAAGTCGCAGCAGACGCGGCAGCCAGCCGATCCACACGCGCCCAATAACCTGTGGAGTCCGGTGGACGACAGGCAGGACTACGGCGCGCATGGCGCGTTCGACAGCCGCGCCATCGACAGGAGCCTCCAGCTCTGGGCATCCAGGCATCGCAGCTGGCTCGGCCTGGCCAGCGCCACGGTAGCCGGCGCGCTCACAGCGGCAGTCATCTGGAAACGCTCATGAAAAAATCCATGCCGGGGAAAGATGAGCCGCAATCCGCTCCTGGCAGGGAAGCCCACGAGCAGAAGCACGCGCGTGCCACCCTGCCTATCTCGCCGGATTACCAGCCTATCGAGGATTACGCGCTGATTGGCGATCTGCCTACCGTGGCCCTGGTGGGGCGAAATGCCCATCGAGGAGCCTGAGCACCTGTGTTTCAGGGGAGGAGAAAAGCGGCCCTGCTCGCTGGTGGGCCGCTTCTCTCACCATGGTCATCTCTCTAGAAGCCGATTTCAACGTTTGACGCTACGCATAGAGCCTCTGCTACTTTTCCTCTTCCTTGACGTGCTCCACGGCCTCGCGCATCTCCTCCCGGGCCTGTTTGCGCGTCTCTGGCGTCACCTTCTCCTCTTCCTCGCCCTGCTCAGAGCGGGATGAGCCGCGTGACCCCTGTTTCTGCGCATTCCTGGCCGCCTCGCGTATCTCCTTCTCAGCCTGTTCGCGGGGAATCGACTCCACATTTTCGAGTTCATCTTTATCCTCGTGTTTGCCCATAAAGCCTCCTCAAGTAATGTCAACAACAGAACGCGACCGAGAGTGTGCATCCTCTCTACATACGTTCCTTCCACCAGAGAGGTAGACCCGGCCACAGGTTTCGCTTCTTATGCCTCATCGGTCCCGGCGGGACGTTTGATCAGGAAAAAGACCATGTCCGCTATGAGCAGGGATAGGACCATGCCGGGCGTGCCGGCGATCTCCCTTCAAACCGCGTGTATCGCCTGTATCGTTCGCAAGAATACGGAAGTACTGGGATGCTTTGTATCCCAACCAACAACAGCCTATAATCTCCTCGAAGCAATTGAATCTTCTCGTGCAGAGCAGAAGGAAAAGGGGCAAAGAGAAAAGGGAGAGGCTATCATCACTGCTGGCGATGTACCATTGGTGGCTTCAGGAAAAACCTTCTGGCAGGCTTTTCCAGCGCTATTTCAAAGAACCGCCACCTCGCGAACAGTGCCGCGCCTCATGCCCTGACAGCTCCGCTGCTCTCACCGAGCAAGGTTCGCATAGACAGCAATGTAGTCTATTTTATGAAATTCGAGGAACATTGCCAGTGAGTAACGCATCAAGAAAATATCACCGCTCAAAAAGAGGCAACTCGCGGAAGAAAAACCATCAACTCAAACGACAGGCATATTCCCGGCAAGCTCCAGTGCGGAAACAGGCCGTACCGCAGAAGACAGGAGCACAGGCCACGCCAGGCAAAGCACAATGGCCGTCTGCCTTGCCGGTAGCGCAGGCGCAAGCGTCGCCTGCTGTCTCCCCTGTATCGACCGGACAGCGCTCTTCTGCCGCTCCCCAGACTGTTTCTCCAGGCCCCAAGGGACAGCGCACAGCCTGGCGATTTCTGGCCATCTGCCTGGCCCCGGTGGCCGTCAGCATCAATTTTACCAATTATGGAGCGCTTATTCCCCTGTTGCAAGACGAGTTACATGTCAGCAGCAGCCA
>DASZXF010000291.1:0-6030 GCA_035546055.1 Ktedonobacteraceae bacterium | reverse complement strand
TGTGGGTTTTGTGGTGTGCGATGATGCCCACAGTACGGACGAAGAGGACACAAGCAGCCTGGAGCGCCGGGCGATGGCCCGGAATCCCCCCGCTTGCCGCAAAAAAGATCTAGACAGGCGCTTTTTTCGTGATACAATAGGACCGCCGTGGCGTCCGCTGATGCGAACGCTACAAGCACGATAGTGGAGAAGGAAAACTAATGAACGACCGCATTCGCGAAATCCTTAGCTGGTATGCGAGTGAAAACCCCGGTGTACGCACCAACCTGGCGCGTATGCTCAATCATGGCCGTCTTGCTGGCACTGGCAAGATGGTTATTCTGCCAGTTGACCAGGGCTTTGAACACGGCCCGGCGCGCAGTTTTGCGCCGAACCCCGCTGGCTACGATGCACGCTATCATTTCCAACTGGCCATTGAGGCTGGCTGCAACGCCTATGCGGCCCCTCTGGGCTCTCTGGAGGCGGGTGTCTCCGATTATTGCGGCGACATCCCCCTGATCCTGAAAGTCAACAACCACGACGTTCTTAATGACGAGAAAAATCCTATTTCCGCGCTGACCTCGGGCGTGGAAGACGCTCTGCGCCTGGGTTGTGTGGCTATCGGCTTCACGATCTACCCCGGCTCCGCCGAGCGCACGACCATGTATGAGCAGTTGCGCGAGCTGACCGCCGAAGCCAAAGCGGCGGGCCTGGCCGTGGTTGTCTGGTCATATCCCCGTGGAAGCAGCCTGAGCAAAGAAGGCGAGACGGCCATCGATGTCGTGACCTACGCCGCGCAAATCGCCGCTCAGCTTGGCGCCCATATCATCAAAGTCAAACTGCCCAGCGCCAGGGTAGAACTGCCGGAAGCGCAGAAAGTTTACCAGAAATACGAGATTCCGACCTCGACCCTGGCCGAACGCGTCCACCATGTCACGCAGAGCGCGTTCGACGGACGGCGCATCGTCATCTTCTCCGGTGGCGCCACCGCTGGCGACGAGCAGGTTTTCGACGAAGTACGCGCCATTCGCGATGGCGGCGGCTTCGGCTCGATCATGGGCCGCAACTCCTTCCAGCGCAAAAAGCCGGAAGCCATCAAGTTCCTCCAAACCATCATGGGGATCTACGACGGCTCGATCAAATAAGCGCACAGCGTATCGTGTGCAAAACCCAAAGCACGTTCGCCTTCTGGCGGACGTGCTTTTTGCTATTGAGCTTGTAGAAGATCAGACCTCACCCTAGCTGGCAGCCTGGGAGGTAGAATGAGCTTTGTGAATACGGAGAATAATGTCGAGCGAGAACATGCCTCCGACCAGGAGGATGAAGAGCAGGAGTTCGCTCCAGGAGAAGGTGCCGATCCAGGGAATGGTCAGGCCGCCGTCGATGAGATGGGAGAGCACAGGACCGATTTTCTGATCCTCAAGCAGCATGTTGGCCGCTGTCCAGGCCAGGACGAGCGCGGCCAGGTCGAGCAGCCAGGGAAAGAGCTTCATCAATCTAGCTACCAGGGCGCTGGCCAGCATTAAGACGGTGACGCTCAGGATCAGGCCACCGACGATGGCCCAGACATTGCCCTCGGCCAGCGCGCCGATGGCCAGCATATTATCCAGACTCATGCTCAAATCGGCCAGGACGATGCTGCCAATGACCGCCCAGAAACGCTGATCGCGCCCTGGCCGGCTCTCTTGACGCACCTCTTTCTCTTCGCCGCGATCCGCCAGCAGACGATAGCCAACCCAGAGAATTAAGCCGGCTCCAATGGCCTGCAAATAGGGTACGAAGAGCAGGACGGTGGCCAGTACGCTAAACAGGATGCGCAGGAAAATAGCCAGACCACCACCAATCAGAATGGCCAAAAGACGCTGCTTTCCGGGTAAACGCGCCGCGACGGTGCCCACAACCAGGGCATTATCCCCACTGAGCACCAGATCCAGCAGTGTAATACCGCCAATCACGCTTACTAACGACGAGAGAAGAAGATAGGAAAGCAGCATCATTTCCTCCTGTATGCCTGATTAAACAGCCTAGAGCCAGGGAACTCTCAAGAGATTGAGTACCCGCCGGACCAGGCCCGAATTCATTTCTTCCATGTGGAGCAGGCGGGCCACGACCAGGAAAGCCATTGATCCCAGGCCGAGTTCGATCAGCAGTTTAACCACGGCCATCAAAATGCCCGGAATAAAGAGCTTGGTCATGCTGGTGGTGTCCAGAACACGATCCAGCCCCAGGCGCGCGGCGAACAGCACACCTGCCATGACCGCCGAGGCCAGCGCGGCGCGCGCGAAAAAGCCCATGAGTGAGCGCAAATCGAAGCCCTCAATCCGATGCGAAAGCAGGATAAAGAGAGCCAGCGCTTCCAGAATACTGGCAATCGACGTTGAAAAGGCCAATGCCCCCATACCCCATTGTACCCCAAAGGTGGCCATGTTAATTAAAACGATGCTCAGGGCAATTTTCAAAATGAACTGGGCTACGCTGATGGTTACCGGCGTTTTGCTGTCCTGCAAAGCATAGAAGGAACGAGTCAGAATCTCCACCGCAGCCAGAGCCGGCAGGCCGATGGCGAAGAATAGCAGGGCCACGGAGGTGTACTGGGCGGCCTGCAAATCGAAGTTGCCATGCTCCAGCAAAGCCTGCACAATGGGAAATGAGAGGACCATCAGCCCGACTCCCGAAGGAATGGTCAGGAAGAGAATGCCGCGCAGGGTTTCCAGGATGATGCTGCGCACCCGGTCAAAACGTCCACGCGCGACATAGCCGGCCAGGGTCGGGAAGGCTGCGGTGGAAACCGACGAGCCAAAGATCGAAACCGGCAAAAGCAGAATGGAAAAGGCCTGGAAGTATTCATTAATCAGACCGCTGAGGACATGGGCCGCGACCACCGCACCCAGGAAAGAGAGCAGGAAGCGATCTACAGCGGTACTGAATGAGAGCATGATGGCGTTAATGATGCGCGGCACCATCTGGCGCATGATCTGAATGACCCCGGGATGCCGCCAGTCAAAGGCAAAAGTGTAGTGCATTTTGACTTTGAACAGACCCGGCACCTGCACACCTACCTGCAAAATAGCGCCCAGAATGACGCCAAGGGTGGCGAAGTAGACAGCCGAAGGAGCGGGATTGGCGCCGGTGGCGTGAAAGGTCATGAAAAAACCAGGCAGGAGGCCGACATCCAGGCCAATGTTATAGAGCACAGATCCCAGGGCGGTACGCGTAAAATCCTGCTTGGTATTCAGGATGGCGCCGATAATGACACCGGAACCGAGCACGATGGCCTGCACCAGCATGACGCGCGTGAGCAGAACAATCAAATCAATCTCGCTCTGAGGGGAACCGTGGGCATAGATTGGCACGATGAAGGGCGCCAGGAAGAAGGCCACGATTGAAAAAGCGATCATGGCGCCAACCGAAAGATTGAGCGAACTGCTGGCGACATGCCAGGCGGTTTTATCATCCTTCCTGGCGACCGAATACGAGGTGAAGACCGGAATAAAGGCCGAGCTGAGCGCACCTCCGGCGACAACGGTGTAAATCAGGTTAGGGATGAGGTACGCTTGCAGGTAGGCATCACCATCCTGGCTCTTACCGAAAACATAGGTGAAGAGAAAGGTCTGAACCAGTCCCAGAATACTGCTCAACATCAAGGCGCCGCTGATTAACGACGAGGCCCGCGCGACCTTGACGCGCTGGATCATTCCGGTATCCTGAGCCGGTTCGGCGGCAGGCAGGAGAGCAGCCGAAGGAGAACGCACGCCTGACAGACCCGGCGTGGCCTGGGCGCCCGGCATGGGAGATGGCGGAACATGCGCACGTCCATCAAAGGGACCACTATCCGGCGCCAACGGTCCGCTCGAACTCGGAGGGAGTTTGCCAGGAGGAAAAGCGATTCTGTTTTCGGGAGCCGAACCCTGCTCTTTACGCCGGAAAATCGTCGTTGCGTCAGGACTCATACGGCGCTGCTGGCGCCTCATACGGTCCTCGCGCAATTGCTGCAAACGCGTCTGGCGCAACTGCGGCATCGGCTGCGAAGGCTGCGGTACGCTGAAAGAGTGATGCTGAATGCTCTGACTATAACCCAGCGAGCTGCCCATATCCATGGTCAGGTCGGGATAATAGGCTCCATCGGGCACCTGTGAAAGAGGATTATACGACTGTGGACCGAGGTACCCCGATGGATTGCGGGGATCAGGTCCGGGATAAGCAGACATGGGGCCGTCAGGCGGCGTGGCCGGCATTGGCGGCTGATTATAAGAAAACTGGGGATTGTGTGGCCCAGGCCCATAATAGCCAGGAGGCGGCCCACCAGGAACATTCCCCGGCATGGACTGCTGATAGTAATTCTGCGGGCCGGGTCCATAAGGCCCACCCTGCGGACCTGCTGGGGGCTCCTGCCTCTGCGGCCCCTGCGGTCCCTGCTGACCCTGCGGCCAGCCAGCATATGGATACTGCTGAGGGGGCTGTGGCCCCTGTGGTGGCTGCTGTTCGTCGTTTCTCACTGGCATCCCTTTTTACTGAAAACTGGTGCTTATTATATGTGCGGTCGGGATTGAAAGCAAGCCGGAAACTCATTCGGGCTAGTTCTTGCGCCCTGTTATGGCAAAATAAGAGACATCTACCCGCTGTCCCTTGAAAAAACTTTCATCCACTATGTCATAAAACGCGGGATTTGTCTATAGTTAGCGCTCCTTCTGTCCGCAGCGGTCTGTATCTCTGTTTTTTACCAGCAGGGAATAAAACGCTATTGCGAATGATTTGCAATTACAAGAAATTTCTCGTATACTGAGGACTGGAAAGAACGATGATGGCTGTATATTCGGCGTCTGGCCAGTTTGTATGTCATTCGTGGTGTTATTCTGAGAGGCAAACCCTCCTCTCGTTCCTGGAGGTTTCATGAGCAGCAATTTCAGCGTTTCCGCTCTGCGCCATGTTTTTAACGATAGTTCGCGTGACCTGCGCCGCAAGATTATTGGTATTTACGTATTGTTGATTGCATTTAATCTCCTGGCCTGGGCACTGGCCTTCCTGGGCTTCGCGGTGAGCTATCCCGCGCTGATGGGCACAGCTCTGCTGGCCTACACCTTCGGCCTGCGTCACTCGGTAGATGCCGATCATATTTCCGCGATTGACAATGTGACGCGCAAACTGATGCAGGAGGAAAAGCGGCCAATTGCCGTGGGCTTTTTCTTTTCGCTCGGCCATTCAACGGTGGTCGTCTTCTTAACTGTGGCGATTGCCATTGCCGCGACCTTTATCCAGCATGAGATTCCCGCCCTGGAAACGGCGGGCGGTCTGATCGGCACTTCGGTTTCCGCGCTTTTCCTGTACGTCATCGCCATTATTAACCTGCTGGTGCTCTGGGAGGTCTTCCAGATGTTTCGCAAGGTGCAGCGCGGCGAAACCTACAGCGAGATCACCCTTGACGATTTTCTGGCCCAGCGCGGTATGATGGGCCGCTTCTTCCGCCCGCTGCTGCGTATGGTTGATCGCAGTTGGAAAATGTATCCAGTCGGCGTACTCTTCGGCCTGGGGTTTGATACGGCCACGGAGGTTGCTCTGCTCGGCATCGCAGCGGCCACGGCTGGCAAAGGTCTGCCCATTCCTTTTATCCTGATCTTCCCCTTACTCTTCACGGCTGGTATGTGCCTGCTGGACACCACCGATGGCATTCTGATGCTCGGCGCGTATGGCTGGGCCTTTGTCAAACCGATCCGCAAGCTCTACTACAATCTGAATATCACCCTGGTTTCGGTCCTGGTCGCGCTGGTCGTCGGCACCATTGAAGTCTTTTCGATTTTCGCCGATCTGCTCAACCTCAGCGGCGGCTTCTGGGATTATGTGGGGAACCTGGATTTCGGCGTGCTCGGCGGCATCATCATCGGCATCTTTGTGCTGAGCTGGGTATTCTCGACCCTGCTGTACCGCATCAAGAAATACGACAATATTGAGGTACGCGTGGAAAACGACCGGCCTGAAATAGCTGGTGTTGGTGAGTCATAACCCGCGCGTGATGTAAACTACGGGTGAATGTAGCGAGGCCGCTGGCCCGCCTCG
>DASZXF010000290.1:0-6145 GCA_035546055.1 Ktedonobacteraceae bacterium | reverse complement strand
GAACGCGGCGAATACGACGTGGCAGCCGGAAAGCGCGATCAGGCGCTACTCCTGTTGAACTCGATGCAGAAATTCGGCTCGGGCGTCGGTCTGATCCCCGAACAGGATTGGGAGAATCCCGACCTGGCGGCCTCGCCCTACGGCAGCGATCCCACCACCGCCTCCATCGGCTTTACCAACGGGCAGGCGGCTGGCTCGGCCTCGCCGCTGACCTGGGCCGCCGCGCAATACGTGCGCCTGCTGCTCGATATTCAAAGCGGTCGCACCCTGGAACAGCCATCTGTGACCTACCAGCGCTATGTTCTCCATCAACAGGGCACGACCAGTCTGACCATTACCTCGCCCGGCAACAACACCGCCGTTGCCAGCGGCAGCGTCACCATCACCGGCACCGCAACCCCCGGCGATAAGGTCTATCTCGCCGCGACCAACACCGATCAGCAGAGCGCCACCACGACTACGCAGACCCGCGCCGACGCCAGCGGACATTACAGCGCCACCCTGAACGTCAGCGGCGGCAGTATTGTCATCAACGCCGTGGCGGTCAGCCCCACCGGCGGCACAGCTCATCAACAGGTAACCGTCGTCTATGACTTCACGCCCGGCACAGTATTGATGAATATGGATGATCCTGGCGGGGATGACAACGGACCCGGCAATTACGCGTATCCCACGGCCTCCGATTTTCACGCGGGCGCCTTCGATATCACGAACTTCAAGGTCATTCTCAGCCCTGACGGCTCAACTACGACCTTCAAGCTGCAACTGGCCAATCTCAGTCCGACCTTTGGCAGTCCGCTGGGCGCGCAACTGGTAGACGTGTATGTCCATAATCCTGCCGCCAGCCAGACCTCAACCTCGGCGGCCTATGCCAGCCGTAACTATAGTCTCGCGTCCGCCAGCGCCTGGAGCCGTTTGCTGGAGGTGCAGGGCTTCGGGCAGCGCTACACCGACGCCAGCGGCAACAGCCAGGGCACGATCTCGATCAGCGCCAATGCCATCTCACGCACCATCACCTTTAGCGTGCCCACCAGTTCGCTCGGCGGCACACCCGGTTCCGGCTGGGGCTTCACCGTCGCGCTGACCGGCCAGGATGGCTATAGTTCCGACCAGGCACGCGCTTTCACAGCCACGCCCGGCGGCTACTCCTTCGGCATCTGTGCCAGTGCCAGCAGCGATGCCCACTGCACATTTGATCCCAACCAGGTGCCCAAAATCATGGACATCCTCACTCCCTCCGGGGTCAGCCAGTCCACTGAACTGGACTATACCCTCGGTCCCGTCGTGCTACAGGATGTGAGCATTCCGTAGCGTTGCGAGCAGATGAGGAGGGACATGGGCAACAACCTGATATTCTGGTCCCATCGGTTGCAGCCCGTGTTCCTCCTCTTTTCTTCTCTGCACCCGCGCCACCTGCAACCCGCTTCATTGGCACACATAGCACACAATAAAGCTCGACAGCACACTTAGAAACGTTTTTCTCATCCAGCCGAGCAGAAAAATGGTCTATTAAGCAAGCAAGCTACACACATTTTGGCGAATATTCTGTCTGTAATACCCCTTTTTCCCATAGCGATAGCTCTTTTTGGGGGACTCAAAGAGCGCCATTTATTTTTGGTGTTACACAATCTCCGGGCCGATCTGGTGTACGTTCATCTTTTTTACCTTCCCAGCAAAAGTCTTCAAAGCCTTTCCATCAGATTGAATACATATCGATCTTGTGTTAGAATTGTCACGAGAAACAGATTTCTTGTGAAAAGCGTTCGCTAGAAGGGATCTTCATCGCCCTTTTTATTTCGCATACCAGAAAAACCACCAGTTTGATCGTTTTCCGCAACAGGTAGCCAGAGTTCTCAGAGAAAGGAGTTTCTCCTCACATGTTAAATAGTAGCCTCTTTCCATTTGGAAACCGGGTACGCGTGACCAGCCATGGACCATTTCGTGGATTGAAAGGGACCATTCGCCAGGTTGATTCGATTGTTGATGATATGGAAGACCCGTTTTGCTTTTACCTGGTCGAGTTGGAAAGGGCTAGCATCGCAGAGGCCATCTGGTTTGAATACCACGAGGTCGAATTTATTGGCACACCTTCACTGAAGACCTCTTACGATCACCAGGAGGCTTCCGGCGCACTGGCAGCGCTGCCCTCTTAAATCACTGGTCTGCCAGCTCGCGGCGAGCCAGGGACGGCACGCGCGAGGCATAGGGCCGCTCTCACGCTCCTATTTATCCATACTTCTTCCACCAGAGCCCGTCGTCGGGCCAGGCTGACGCGACTCTCCCACACTGGTTGGGCGAGAAGCGGGGTTGCCTGATTGATCCACCGCGCCAGGTCCATTGCCAGGCACTCGCACGCGCGATTTTCAGCCAGGTGCTCCCTAAGATCCTATTCCCGGTTGGCAGGCTACCAGTATAAAACGCATGGACAGGGACGGCGGACGCCTCCGCTGCCTCTGTCCATGCGTTTTTTCTGTGCAAGGCGCTTGCGCGCGCCAGTCAGGCAAAAGAGCGGTGGCTGGCGGCACGAGCAGCGGGGAATACGGGTTAATCCGCGTGAATCTCCTGCCGGGTTGGCGCATGGATGGGCTTCATGATAAGTTTGCCGTTCTGCGCGTCGATTTCCACGCGATCCCCATCGCGAATGGTACCGTCGAGCAGGCCACGGGCGATACGATTTTCGACTTCGCGCTGGATGACGCGTTTGAGTGGACGCGCGCCGAATTGCGGATCATAGCCCATCTCGGCGAGCAGCGCGCGCGCTTTGTCGGTGAGGATGAGCGTGATATGTCGCTCGGCCAGGCGCGGACGCAGGTGGTCAAGCTGGATATCGACGATATCTTTGACCCGCTCGCGTGAGATCGGGTGGAAGATGATAATCTCGTCGATACGGTTGATAAATTCGGGACGGAAGCCCTCTTCGCGCAGACGTTGACGCACTTCGCGCTGCACCTGATCTTCGTCGCGTCCTTCAAAGCTGCCCAGCCAGTTGGCGCCAACGTTGCTGGTCATAATGATGACCGTGTTCTTGAAATCAACGGTGCGTCCCTGCCCATCGGTCAGGCGGCCATCGTCGAGCATTTGCAGAAGAACGTTGAAGACCTCCGGGGCGGCCTTTTCGATTTCGTCGAAAAGCACGACGCTGTAGGGGCGACGGCGCACCGCTTCGGTGAGCTGACCGCCCTCTTCGTAGCCAACATAGCCGGGAGGGGCGCCGATGAGGCGGGCAACGCTGTGCTTCTCCATGTACTCTGACATGTCGATGCGAATCATGGCGTGCTCATCGTCAAAGAGAAATTCGGCCAGCGCACGCGCCAGTTCGGTTTTGCCTACGCCGGTGGGACCGAGGAAGAGGAAGCTGGCCAGGGGCCGATTGGGATCGTGCAGACCGGCCCGCGCGCGGCGAATGGCGTCCGCAACGGCCTGCAAGGCCTGCTCCTGTCCCACAACCCGCTGACGCAAACGATCCTCCATGCTAACCAGTTTCTGAATTTCGGCCTCCATGAGCCGGGAAACCGGAATGTGGGTCCAGCGGGAGACAATCTCCGCGATGTCCTCGGCGTCCACCTCCTCTTTGAGCATACGCCCGCCCTGCGCGCCGGTCAACTTCGCTTCCCATTCCTGTAACTGCTGCTCCAGTCTGGGAAGCGTACCGTGGCGCAGTTCGGCGGCTTTGCCAAAGTCGTACTCACGCTCGGCTTTGTCCAGTTGCACCTGAGCCTCTTCCAGTTCTTTCTTGAGGCGCTGTATCTGCTCCATCGGCTCGCGTTCGCGTTCAAGGGCCAGCTTCATAGTGTTGAGCTGCTCCTGCAAATTCGCCAGTTCTTGCTCTACCCGCTCCCGCCGCTCCCGGCTGGCGGGGTCCGTCTCTTTTTTCAGCGCCTCGTGCTCGATCTGCAAACGCCGGATACGCCGATCCAGGGCATCAATCTCTGTAGGCGTGCTGTCCAGTTCCACCCGCAAACGGCTGGCAGCCTCGTCGACCAGATCGATGGCCTTATCGGGCAGGAAGCGGTCAGTGATGTAGCGCTTGGAGAGCACAGCGGCAGCAACCAGGGCGCCATCGGTGATACGCACGCCATGGTGCATCTCGTAACGCGGCTTGAGGCCACGCAGGATGCTGATGGTGTCCTCAACCGTGGGCTGATCAACCATGATGGGCTGGAAACGGCGTTCCAGGGCGGCATCTTTTTCGATGTGCTTGCGATACTCGTCCAGGGTGGTGGCGCCGATGCAATGCAGTTCGCCGCGCGCCAGCATAGGCTTGAGCATGTTGGAGGCGTCCATGGCGCCTTCCGCCGCGCCCGCGCCGACGAGGGTGTGCAGTTCATCGATGAAGAGGATGATATTGCCTGCGGCGCTGGTGACCTCCTTGAGGACCGCTTTGAGACGCTCCTCAAATTCGCCGCGATATTTGGCGCCGGCGACCAGGGCGCTCAGGTCGAGCACGACGACCTGCTTGCCGGCCAGGGTTTTGGGTACGTCGCCGCGCACAATGCGCTGGGCCAGACCCTCGACGATGGCGGTTTTGCCCACGCCTGGCTCGCCGATCAGGACGGGATTGTTTTTGGTGCGCCGGCTCAAGACCTGGATGACGCGGCGAATCTCTTCGTCGCGCCCGATGACCGGATCGAGCTTGCCCTGGGCCGCCAGTTGCGTGAGGTTGCGGCCATATTTTTCCAGCGCCTGATATTTGCCCTCCGGGTTGGCGTCGGTGACGCGCTGCGCGCCGCGAATGGCGGTCAGCGCCTGCATGACATTCTCGCGCGTCAGTCCCGCCGCCTGGAGGGTACGCTGAATGGCCGGATCTTTGACGTTGAACATGGCCAGCAGAAGATGCTCCACGCTCAAATATTCGTCGTGAAAGGTGCCCATTTCGCGCCAGGCGTCTTCCAGCAACTTGCGCAGACGCGGCCCGACACCCGGCTCGCTACCGCCATAAACGCGCGGCATGCGCTCAAGCTCGCCGTTGATGGTCTGCTGAGCCGCCGCGAGGTTGCCGCCAATTTTGGCAATGATCTGCTGCACTACCCCGCCGTCCTGAGCCAGGAGAGCCGCCAGCAGATGCTCTACCTCAATCTGGCTGTGGTTGTGCTCCCTGGCAAGCTGCGAGGCAGCGCTGATAGCCTCGCGCGCTTTCTCGGTAAAATGCTCAATGTTCATGCTTTCTTCTCTCCTGCTCCAATTCCCTGCTTATGCCATCCAGGTGTTCCAGCAAGTGCAAAATGACCTCGACGCCGGCCAGATTAACGCCCAGGTCGTGCTGCAAACGGCGAATGCGCCGCAAACGGGTTACTTCCGCTTCGCTATAGCGCAGTTCCCCGTCAACTTCATTGCCTTCGACCAGGCCCAGGGCGCGAAAATGGTGCAGGGTCTCGGCGCCCAGGTGCGCGGCGACGACCGTCTCGGGTTCGCTGTAGGTGGCGGACGCGTGGTACGGATGGATCACGATCCGCGTGATATACTGTTTATCCATGAACACCCTCTTCTCTCCTGCCTGTCTGCTGAGAACTTTCCTCTAACGAGCGAGCAAAGGCTGCAAAGAGGCGGCGCTGTTCATCATTCAAGTGGGTGGGCAGCGTCACATTGACATCAGCGTAGAGATCGCCGCGCTGCTCCGGCTTGCCAACGGCTGGCATGCCCTGGCCGCGCAGACGAAAGGCGCGACCATTGGCGGTGCCGGCTGGCACGCGCAGGGCCAGGCGTCGACCATCAGGCGTAGGCACCATAATCTCTCCGCCGAGCATGGCCGTGGTCAAAGGCACATCTACCCGCGTGCGCAGGGTGGTTCCCTCGCGCGCGAAGTGGGTGTCAGGCAGCACATGGACACGCAGGTAGAGATCGCCCCGGCCCGCCGGTCCCTGAAAACCCTGGCCCGCGATGCGAATACGCGCGCCATCATTGACACCAGCCGGGATCTTGACCTCCAGGCGGCGGCTGGTGCCATCCGGCTCGCTCAGTTCAAGCACCCGCGTACCGCCCCGGTAAGCTTCGGCCAGGGGAATCGTCACCTCCGACTCGGCGTCCCGGGCCATCGGCGCCTGCGCCCGGCGTCCCGCTCCTCCCGCGCGACCGCCCATACCGCCCATACCACCCGTACCACCTATACCGCCTGCCCCCATACCTCCTCCAAAGAAGGTCTCGAAAA
>DASZXF010000289.1:0-2144 GCA_035546055.1 Ktedonobacteraceae bacterium | reverse complement strand
TTCACCACGCGATCAACGATCACCATGCGGTCGCGATCAGTCACATTAAAAAAATCGACACTGACAATCGCCAGATCAGGGCGAATTTCTCTGGCCTGGCGCATAAATTCTTTGAGCAGCCAGGTCTTGCCAATCCCGCCCTTCTGCGCCGGTTCCCTGGTTTCGTCATGCACATAGAGCACTTCGGAAGCCGCGTCGTCCAGCAGCCAGTCTTTAAAGAGGGCTATTTCCTTCTGACGGCCAACGAACTGACCGCTGATCTGTGAACCTTGCATCTGCCTATCCTTCCGACAACCCATTTTGCCGCAGTTGTTCTAAGAAGCGAGGAAACTCGGGATCGCGCGCGGTGCGAAAGCGCTCATTGCGCATCAGTTCATCCACCAGCCCCTGCATAATCTCGCGCGCTTCGTTCTGGCTCATCTGCGTCAGTTCTTCGCGCAAGACATGGGGCAGATCGGGAATCTCCTGATCCTGCATGACATGGAACAGACTCTCGCCCAGCAGATGAATACGCTCGCCGCCACCAACCGCCCCGGCCTGCTGGCGGTACATCTGCGCCAGAATGCGATGAATGAGTGAGAGCGTTGCGCTTACATAGATCCCCAGCGCTTCCTGCAATTCACTGTCATGGACAAATTCCTCGTAAAACTGGAAAAAGGCTTCCGAAGAGATCGCCTGTAATTCTTGAATCGTATGCTGAATACGTTCACCGCGTTGAAGATCGTCGCTGGCGTTGACCAGGTGATAGCAGTATTCGCAGAGATAATGCGAGCGGTCGCGCGTGGCGGCGTTCTTCATCTGTTCATAGTAGAAATCGGCCAGAAAGGCGTGAATAGCGCGATACTGATCTGGCTGGCGAATCTTGAGATCGTAGAGAAAGAGATTACGCACAGCGGCATCGACTGTATAACCCCGACTGGCGTCATGCCAGATAATCACATCGCGAATTTCAAAGGGCAGCGTGAAATAGCCCATCTGGCTCTCACGCTGAAAATCAGGTGCGAAATGTCTCATCAGCTCGTAAACGATATCAATGCTGAAGCTGCGCGGCACCGAGAGCAATGGCAGGATGGTGCGGTACTCTTCCAGCCTGGATGGATCGACATCTGCCAGCACTTTTTGCTTAATCACGCGCTCGATCAGCCGGGTTTGCACGGCCAGGCGATCCTGCTCTTTACGCAGATCAAGACCTTCGGCCAGCGCCTCCTTCATGACCTGGAGAGCCAGCGGATAGCCGTTGGTCCACTCGTAGATCAGATCCCGCACATCGGCCTCTAATTGGAGATTCGGCCTGCTCAGATAATGGCGGCAACTTTCGCGATCCAGCGGCTTTAATTCCAGCAATTTCAGCCGGCGCGCGACCAGGCGCTCCTGGGTAAAGGTCAGCCGACTCTTGCTGCTCAGGATGACAAAGATTTGATTTTGCAGCACATGCGCCAGCAGGGACTCCACCCACCTGACCTGTTCTGTGTTATGGGGATCGAGCGAGTCCACCAGCATGACCGCCGGCCCTTTCCTCAACAGCGCGGTGGTGGCCATGACCGAGCGATCCAGCCAGTCACTATCGCTTTCTGCCAGGGTCAGGACATCGTAATACCTGCTCACCTGCTCCAGAATGGAGCGAGAGAGGCCGGGAATATCCTGGGCCTCAACGCGAATACAGGGCAGATTGCTCTCGTCGCAGCGCTGCACAACCTGCTGGAGCAGGGTCGTTTTACCGATGCCGCCAATGCCGTGAAAGACCAGGACGGATGTCTTTAAGAAAAAATCCTGATCGTTGAGCTTCGCAAAAGTCTCGTCGATGAGACGTAATTCGCTGGTGCGATTGACAAAAGGCTCCGCGCCGGGAGCGGGCAACAACAAAGAATCCCCCGTTGAGGAAATGGTAATCCGTCCCGCAGGCCTGGGCGCTCTTTGCATTATACGCTGGTAAATCCCGCTAAAAAAGGCTTCATACGCTCCCTCCTCTCCAGGGATATACAGGCCTGGTCTGCCTTGAAAAATGCGCGAGACAAGCGGATGGTCCACCAGTTTCTCTTCATGGGCAAACCAGAGTGAGTTTCCACTACCTGGCAAAAACGCGCGAAACAGTTCTTCATCCCAGGCAAGATCCAGCCCAACAGCCAGGGTATCTCTGCCCAGAT
>DASZXF010000288.1:0-2430 GCA_035546055.1 Ktedonobacteraceae bacterium | reverse complement strand
AATCTGGGTGCCGGCAGCCTCTCCTACTTCGGCATGGATTCCACCTATGCCAGCACGGTGGCCATCGTGCGCCGCATTTTCGAGAACGAAATTCGCCTGGTCAAGCAACGCGAGCTTGCGGTCCACACAGATGAAATCCCCACGTCCGCTGCGGAGACGCCAGCTTCCTAGCGCAGCTCACTGTGATCAGTAGAGGAACGCTGGCGCCACTGTGTCTATTGCGGCGTGGATCTCGCGCACCTGCCAACGGTGGCTCTCCCCGCCCGGAAATGCCGGCGCTCGCCTCTGCTTTCACGGCGGCCATGTCCTGGCATCATCCCGGGATCAGGGCTGGCTGGCGGTTGTTGACTGCTGGCGCCAGTGGAGATAATCATCAAACATCTGGAGGTACTCGGGGGTCAGTTGCCGGCGCAATTCGCTTTCATTCAGCCAGGAGGGCCGGCCTTCGGTCGTTTTGTGGAGTTCGCCGCCGATCACGCGCGCCGTGTAGACAAAGCAGATCGTGCTCATGCGCGTCAGCCTGGGCGAAGGTGTGGCATAGACCGTCACCAGTTCGCCGGCGCGCAGCTGCAGACCGGTTTCCTCGCGGCCCTCGCGCTCAGCGGTTTGCGCGGGCCGTTCTTTCCACGTCATAAAGCCGCCCGGAAAGACCACGCGTTTGCGAGGAAGCTCCACCACCAGATACAGCCCATCCTGCTCTACCAGCGCGCATGCGCAGCCAAAAGGCGGCAATTTATTTCCAGTCAGCTTATTCAGAAGATTAAAGAACAGGCAAACGCTCAGTTTCAGCCAGTCATAGAACATGAACTTTATGCTTCTTCCAGCCACTCCTGCTTATCGGCGGACGGCATCGTACTTTTTTCCAGGGCTTCGGCAAAGCTCTGCCTCGGTTGACGCGTCTGTTTCGCCGCCGCGGCGGTCTGACGGCGATTGAGCGTAAAGGCCGGCTGGCTCTGATTGAGCATCGTGCCGAACTGCTCGCCGCTGACCTGGAAGAAGGCAGCCAGGCGGTTCAACTGGCGCTCGCCCAGACTGCTCAGCTCGATCAGTCCATCCTCGAACTTTTTCCACACATCGATCCCCAGGCGCAGACCGCGCGCCGTCTCGGCCAGGGCCAGGCCGCGCAGATTACGCAGCTCACGCAGACTCGCGGCAGGCGTAACCACCGTAGCGGCGGCCTTCTGCGGAGCGAAAACGCGGGCCAGAGCGCTCTGAGTCGCGCGGCGAGTCAGCGGCAAAATCTCCGGTTCCGCGCCGGCGGGACTGGTCACATGGTACGCCGCGATAAAATCGATTAGAGAATCCTGGAGGTCGGGATGATCGCGCAAGAGAGCGAGCTTGGCCCGCATATCCCCTGCCTCCTCAGCGGCCAGCCAGGCCATTTTGATTGCTTGTAACTCGTGATTATTCATGCTCGTCTCCTCATTCGCTGTTATTGGATCTGGGCGGCGGGAAAGTAGGCCGCCTGCTCGCGGGCCAGGCACTCGCGCAGATACGTGCGGGCCTTATCGTAACGCAGGCGAATTGTGCGTTCAGTTCGCGCGCACACAGCGGCGATATCATCCCACTTCATGCCCTCAATGGCGCGCAGGACCACAATCTTACGATCCAGGGGGTCAGGCAAAAAGGTCAGGATGCGCTGACTCTCCTCATTCGCGTGCAGATGCTCATACTGGTCCAGCGGGTCCGCCACATCGGCGGTCGGCGGAGCCTCGCTATCGAGCGGAGCCGCTTGCAGAGGCTCCATCAGCGCGCGCGGAATCTCATGGGGGCGTCCCACAGGACGGCCCTCCTCATCGCGGCGGTAGCGCAGCCCCTCCTGGCGCAAAATACGATTGAACTCATCCACACAAAGGCAGCGCACATAATGAATAAAATTTTTCGTCATAAACACCTCGTCTGGATCGATTGCCTCGCGCAGCAGGTGTTCGCTCATATTCGCAATCGCCTCCTCGCGCAGATCCGGGCGATGGCGCAAACCCCAGCTATGGCGTTGAAACTCCGGCATACAGCGAAGCAGCAGAACTTCCCCCAGCATCTGACATGCCTCCATATCTCCTTCCGCGTGATACGCGCGGACAGCCAGCACAATTTCAATCTCACCAATTTGATAGCGCCCCTCGGGCGTTCTCTGGCTCAAACGAGCCTTTAAGCTGGGGTCACGTGGATCTATCATGGTCTTCCCCCCAATGTTTCAGCACAGACTGTGCTCTGATGTTTTTCCTCGTGTAGTCATCTATTCTTTACGACAAGCTCGAAAGCGGAAATAGTCACTCTTCATATCCCGGCTATAGCATAACAGAAATCGCCGCGCTTGAGAAGCAAGGGATAAGCTGTACAGGGCTTTTTGGTTTTCCCGTTTTGCCTCTGCTGCCTCGCGCCGCCTGCGGCGGCGCGAGTTTGACGAATGATGCAGGACCAGCCGGGCTG
>DASZXF010000287.1:0-1838 GCA_035546055.1 Ktedonobacteraceae bacterium | reverse complement strand
GCGCGGAAATGGCCAGACCTGCCGATCTCACGCGCCAGCGAGCAGTGGTGGATGCCTTCCTGGCCGCCGCGCGCGCCGGGAACTTTGAGGCGCTGCTCACGATGCTCGACCCGGAGGTTGTGTTCCGTCATGACGGCGCTATCCTGGCCAGAGAGGTGCGGGGCGCGCGAGCCGTGGCTCGCCAGTTTTCGGGACGCGCTCAGGGCGCCCGCACGGCTCTGGTGGATGGAGTTGTGGCGGCCATTGTGGCCC
Source organism: Ktedonobacteraceae bacterium (assembly GCA_035546055.1). Taxonomy (GTDB): domain Bacteria; phylum Chloroflexota; class Ktedonobacteria; order Ktedonobacterales; family Ktedonobacteraceae; genus Paraktedonobacter. The sequence goes on along the minus strand of DASZXF010000287.1, from coordinate 1,586 downwards.
CGCTTGGACATCTGTTTCTCGTTTTCTATCCCACCATCAGAAACGGCAAGATTGTTGAGATCGAGGCAGTCACCGATCCAGCACGCCTGAGCAAGTTGCGGCTGGCAGTCCTCGACGACTGACAAACCACCGCCCATCAAACGCTATGTACCCGCCCGGCGCTCCGGGACACCTGCGATGGAACCGGGCTGGGTACGTAGCGGCCTTAATTAAGGGCTGCGATTCCTTGCAATTTGTCAGGATTAGTGATTACATCAATCTCCTGGATCTGCCCATCGAGCATATCCAGGGTCAGAACAGCGGAAGGCACGCCATTCATATAATGAATGATTCCGGGCTGACCGTTGACGAGGGCTACGTGGAAACGGGAACCCTCCAGGGCTTTGCGCACAAGACCGAGGAGATAGCGCGCCACCCTGTCCGCGCCAGAGACGGGATTGCGAGCCGCAGGAGCCTTGCCACCGCTATCAGCATAGACGACGATATCGTTGGCCAGCAGACCCAGGAGACCCTCCATCTCACCATCCATGCAGGCGCGCAGGAACTGGTGCAGGATGGCTTCCCGCTGCTTCCTGGACGCACGATACAGAGAGTGACGCGCTCCCAGGTGCTGGCGCGCTCGATGCACGATCTGGCGACAATTGTCCTCACTCTTTTGCACCATCTCAGCGATTTCTCTGTAGTCATAGTCAAAAACCTGGCGCAGCAGGAAGACGGCACGCTCCAGGGGAGACAATTGCTCCAGCAGATGCAAAAAAGCCAGGGAGAGCGCCTCTGATAGCTCGACCATCTCTGTGACGCTGCTCTCATCGGCTGTGACCAGCGGTTCGGGAAGCCAGACCCCGACATACTGTTCACGCCGCACACGCGCCGAGCGCAGGTGGTCAATGCTCAGCCGCGTGACAATCGTACTGAGGTAGGATTTGGGAGAGCGCACGGCCTCTGTCTCGCCGTTGTCGCTGGCCTGATACCAGCGCAGAAAGGCCTCCTGCACACAGTCCTCGGCGTCCATCACGCTCCCTAGCATATTATAGGCAATTGAAAAGAGTAAAGGCTTAAACGCTTGAAAAATTTCTTCCTGCTGCATGGTCCTGTTCCTTTGAGATCTTCCACTCAGTTTACCACAACATATTTTTCAGCTTGCGCAGGCGTCGTCGCTATGATACTGTTGGCGGCGCTCCTGGCGCTGGCAAAACAGGCGTTGGCGAGCTGGCCCTCCGCTCCAACCCAATCACCTGCGATATAGAGATTGCGTATACCCGGCACAGCAGGATCAGGCCGCCCGCCTAACCCCCCTTGCCCGGCCTGGATAATGGCATGTGAGACTTCCATATGGGGCAGGAAGAACTGTTCCAGCACTTCCGCACGCCAGCCAGGCTGCAATACATCGAGCAGCGCTTCCAGTTCCTGACGTGTGGCCTCCGGTTCCGCTGGCTCATCGGGCTTGAGGTATTTCATGGTATGGATCAAAGCGCTCCCCTCTGGTGCCAGCCTGGCCCAGGCGGAATGCACCGAGTAGTACAATGGACGATCAATACCGAGCGTGTAGAGATGCTGCGGCCTGGGGAGTCGACGCAGCGCCACAT
>DASZXF010000286.1:0-2575 GCA_035546055.1 Ktedonobacteraceae bacterium | reverse complement strand
AGGCGCTATCAACAGCTTCTGGACACGATGCGCCAGTTGATTGTCGAGGGACAGGCCGCCGGGGAAGTGGCTCAGGGCGACCCGGACCAGCTGGTGGCAGTCGTGAGCGCCTGCCTGGATGGCCTGACCCGCTGGGCAGTGCGCGATCCTGAAGCGTTCCGCTCCTATGTGCCCGATGCCGGGATTATCCTGCGCCTGCTCCGACCGTCAGCGGAGGATAAAGGCTCTTCAGCATCCCCATCTGCGTAAGAGAAAATCACGGTACACTTTGATTTGTTGTTCTCTTCAAGGATGTTGTGTATCAACATTCTGATGTCCTTATGTCCTTTTTAATCTCTATGCGAGAGGTGAAAGAGGAAGGCGAGGAAATGCTATTCAAAAGGAGTAGTTTGCACTATGGATAATGCTACGACCCCTGTCATTGATGTTCTGGTAGTTGGTGCGGGACCGGCGGGTTTAACCCTCGCCTGCGATCTGGCCAGGCGCGGCAAGACGTTGCGTGTTATCGACAGGCTGGCGGAGGCTCCCACGAGCACGCGCGCGCGAGGCTTGAGTCCGCGCTCGCTGGAAATTTTTGAGAATCTCGGCGTTCTCACGGAGCTCTCGGCCTACGCCGAGCCGTCTCTGCCCTGGCTCATCTACGGTCCTGACAACCAGCCAAAGGAAATGGAGATAGCGTCTGCCTCCGCAGCTTCGGCAGCTCCGACTCCTGATCAGCCCTATCGGAATTTTCTCCATGTCAGCCAGCGCTATACCGATGCTGTGCTGCGTGATTGCCTCTCGTCCTACGGTCAGCAGGTCGAGTGGGACTGTCAACTGCTTGCCTTCAAAGAGCACGCCACCCATATTGAGGCCGAGGTGATGCACGCAGGCACACGCGAGGTGATCCTGGCCCGCTATCTGGTGGGCTGCGATGGAGGACACAGCGCGGTGCGCAAGAGCGCGGACATTTCGTTCGAGGGGAGTGTGTTACGGGAAAAGCCGGCTATCCTGGCGAACGTCAGGGTCAATGGACTCTCCCCTGAGCACTGGCATTTCTGGAAGGATGCGCAGCCCGAGCCTGCCTGGGAACTGGCCCTCAATCCTGTGGTGCGCCAGGATACGTGGTTCTTCTTCGCGACCAATATCTCGCCAGATGAGCATGGCGAGCTGCCGGCTCCGACCCTGGAGACGCTACAGCGCCTCTTCGATGAGCGAGCGGGAATACCCGGTGTGCATTTCAGCCATCTCACCTGGTTCTCTCTCTATCAAGCGAGCGCGCGCCTGGCCGGGCGATATCGCAGCGGGCGCATGTTCCTGGCGGGGGATGCCGCCCACGTGGGAATCATTGGCGGACAGGGCATGAACACGGCGATTCAGGATGCCTTTAACCTGAGCTGGAAACTGGCTCATGTGCTGGATGGCGCCCCCGATGCGCTGCTGGACACCTACGAGGCCGAGCGCTTACCTGTCGCCCGGCGTTTTCTGGAGGCGACATCGGCCCGCCCGGCAGCGCCCGCTTCCTCGGATGGCGAGCAGGCTATGGCCAGGCACCTGGAAATGATCGCTCAACTCTTCATGCTGGGTCTGACCTATCGTGGCAGCAGTCTGGCCCGCGATCTGGGGGCCAGTACAACTCTGCAGGCGGGTGACCGTGGCCCGGATGCGCCCTGTACCCTGGCCGCCAGCGGTGAGACGGTCCGCCTCTTCGATCTCCTGCGGGGTTCCCATTGGACGCTGCTGGCCTTCGGCGATCAGCCCGCGCCCGACCTGCCCGCCCCCTGCAAGGATCTGGTGCGCACGTACAGCATCATCCGTCCGGGGAGCGGCCTGACCACGGACGAGCGGACAGTGATTGACAGTGAAGGTCACGCTTTCCGGGCCTATGGTATTGCCGATCATGCCCTGATTCTGCTGCGCCCCGATGGCTACATCGGCCTCACCAGCGCAAGCGTGGCAGCGGAGCCGGTCATTGACTACCTGCGAACCGTCATCGGTCTCTGAGCCGCGCCCTGACAGGCGTATCGCTGAACGCCGGGGAAGGCGCATCCTCCAGCCCTTCTCCGGCCAGCGCGCGAGCCGTTTCATCGGCCATTGGACGGTGAAAGCGCCGGCGGTTCGTGCTATGCTAATATTGCAGTATTCTCAACGGATGCTCCTTTAGGAAGAGGGAGGAAAAAGCCCGCGCGGCTCAGATTGCCCGGCGCCTCTCTCATGGGAGCAGACGGCTCAAAATTTCTGCATCGTGCTCCAGGGTACAAGGGAAAGCTGGCCAGCCTGGCTTTGTCTCTGGTCAAGCAAACGCGGAGAAGTTTATGCCAATCACAACTGAAGACATCCTGCACTGGTTGAGCAGGCTGGCTCAAGTCTTGCGGGAACAGCGCGACTATTTAACTCAACTGGACTCGGCGATTGGGGACGCCGATCACGGGATCAACATGGAGCGCGGCTTTAAGGCCGTGGTGGAGAAAATCCAGTCCCAGGCAGAGACGGATATCGGTTCGCTGCTCAAGCTGGTGGGCACAACCCTGGTCTCCACGGTCGGCGGAGCGAGCGGACCGCTCTACGGCACTGCCTTTTTGCGCGCTGGCCTGGC
>DASZXF010000285.1:0-4059 GCA_035546055.1 Ktedonobacteraceae bacterium | reverse complement strand
GAGGTGGCTGGCTGAAAGGGCGGTGCGCGGTGCTTCTGTGGCCAGGCATAAGCTCTGCAAAGAGGAGAAAGAGAGCAAACAGTATGGGACAGATTCGTGTGCAGGCGACGGCGGTTCTCAAGGCGCGCCCGGAAGATGTGTACGCCACTATCGCTGATTATCATCAGGGGCATCCCCGTATTCTGCCGCCCAAAAATCTCTATGACCTGAAGGTTGAGCAGGGCGGGTATGGAGAAGGGACGATTATGCGTTTTAAGGCGCGTATCCTGGGGACTGAACTGGCGTTTCATCACCGCGTCAGCGAGCCTGTGCCGGGCCGGGTGCTGGTTGAGCAGGATGCCGAGCCAGGTGGGCCGGGCGTGGTTACCACCTTCACTGTGACGCCCGTGGAGCAGGGCCAGTACGCGCAGGTAGAGATTGCCTCCACCATGAACGCCAGCCCTGGTTTACGGGGTGTACTTGAACGCCTGCTCATGCCGCTTGGCAACGGTCCGGTGTATCGCAAGGAACTCAGCTTGCTGGAAAGCGTGGCTCAACAGCGAACGCAGCAAGCGGGATGAGACTTTTTACCCACCGGATGAAAACGCTGCGATACTCGCCAGAGAATCATGATATACTATGATACATACATTGTGCAGGATAAGAATGTCCAGCATAAACTGGGGAAAGAGAGCTTTCCCGGGGAGAAAATGCATGGAAGATCAGATTCTCTATTGCCGGCAGTGTGCCAGAATGTTTATCTTCACGGTGGGAGAACAGGCATTTTACGCTCGAAAACAACTGATCGGTCCTCCTGGCCGCTGTGCTGACTGTCGGCTGGCCCGCCGTCAGCAGCGTTACGACGGCAGGCGTTATGCCGGTCCCCAGGCTGGCAGCAGCGCCTATTTCGCCGCGCGCCGCCAGCCCCCGTTTCGGGTATAGTATCCACCTGTCAGGGGGCGGCCAGCCTCTCTTCAAGGCGCGAGGAGTTCGAGACGGGTGTGGAGCAAGCCCGGCTGCGCTGAGGCAGGAATGCTGGTCGTCGCCGGGAGCGGTCTTTTTCAGGATGGTATGAACAGCAGAACCAGCAGCGCGAGCGCGGTGACGGCGAGCAGCAGAAAAAAACTGCCTACAAGCAGGCGTGTGAGGCGCTGATCGCTCTGCGCGTTGCTGTAGGAGCGCGAACGAAAGGCGCCAAGCGCGGTGCGCAGGGTTACGACGCCCAGGACTATCAGCATTATCGCGTTGATAATACGCACACCGATGCTGCCGGAAAAGACGGCGAAGGTGACGCCAATTGAGCCAAAAGCGAGCATGGCGCCAAAAATAGCCACGGCAGCCACTCCAATAAAGAGGGCATCATCGACCGCGCGTTTGATCAGGCGCGGCATAATGCTGACCAGCAGAAAAATCCCGGCGATGAACGCCACCAGACAGCCCAGCGAAATAAGCCATATCATCGATATCTCTCCCATCTTGCATGTGATTCGCTACCTAATTAGACGATTGAGAAGGGGCAAGAGTTGCGTTCAGAACGGCGAGATGATCGAATACCAGATCCAGAAGACCAGGATGGGCAGTAATGCCACGATGATGCCCAGCCACATGTAGCGCTGCACGGCTTTCTGGATGCCCAGGCGCTTGCGCACTGTTCTGACTACCACGCGGTTGAGGAGGATGAACGGGAAGACGATTGAACCGAGCCAGCCGCTCTGGAAGCCGCTCAAGATCCAGAGAACCAGGAAAATATCGATGAACGCGGTCAGGATCAAACCCAGCCAGAATGAGCGCACTCCCATGCCCTGATTTTGCACTTCTTCGAGCAGAGTCTGGACGCGATGCATGTTCCAGGGACGCTCGCCGGGATTGGGAGCAAGCATACTATCCAGCACTTTGCGCATGGCACGTGACATGGGTTTGGGGTTGCGCGATTCCTCTCCAGCGCGTAATTCCAGGGGATCGCGACCGGTGATGAGCGTTTGCAGGGTTGCCCCCAGACTGTAGATATCAGAGCGCTGATCGGTTTGCGCGCGGCCATACTGTTCTGCCGGCGCGAAGCCAGGAGAGCCCAGCGGGGTGGTATCCTTCTTTTTCCCTGGCGCGTAATTGCGCGCGATGCCGAAATCGATCAGAAAAAACTCCCGCTGCGAAGTCAGCATGATATTGGACGGCTTGAGGTCGCGAAAGATAACCGGCGGATTGGCGTCGTGCAGGGTTTGCATCAGGTGGGCGATGCCCATACCAAGCGCCACAGCCTCTTCTTCGATGATGTAGCCGCCGGGCTTTTTTTGCAGATACTCTTCCAGGGTCTGACCAGGGATATACTGCATGATCAGGTACCAGTTTTCCGCGTCAGTCAGGTGCTCGTAGAAGGCGGGCACGCCGTTCATGCTTTTGAAACGCGCCAGCATGGTCAACTCGCGGTTGAAGGTTTCGGTGGCGTCGATGATCTGGCGCGAATTGAGTGCGCTCAACTGGATGCGCTTGATCGCCACTTCGCGGTGGTGAGCATTCAGATCAACCGCGCGATACACCACGGAGAAGCCGCCGCGCCCAATCTCCTGCTCGATTTTGTAGCGCCGGGCCAGCAGCGTGCCTGGCAGGAAATCGCCAGATGGATTGACCGTACCATAGGGCAGCAGCGACTCTACCAGCGAGTGTTGACCGCTGGAGGTAAAGAGCGAGCCGGGCGTCACTTCGAGTACCGGAGGCGGTGTAATGGTGACCGGCGCAATGGGTGCAGGGGAAGAGGCGCTCGCGCTGCTGGTTGCCTGGTTCAGTGGATGGTGGCAGGCAGAGCATTGCCGGGCGTCCGGGTCGTTCGCCAGCCCGCATTCATCACAAAACTGCACCATGGACGAGTGTTGCATCGATATCTCTTTCATCTATCAGATCCAGCCCGCGCTCCGGCCATCTGTCTAAGCGAGGTGGCTTTCAATGTGTGAATACTGCGGAACCGGCGCAGCATTGTACCCGGTGTGTATCTTTTCTCCCCAAATTATATCAGGAAACACCGTTGAGGAGAAGGTTCTTCTTTCCTAAGAAGACGTACAAACAGGCTGGAGTTCCAATGGGGGAGGAAAAAGACGGGTGGCAGGCGATTGCCTGCCACCATGCGAACCGACTGATCATGTGTTCTCTCACTTCTGACGAAGCGATATACGTCTGGTGATAGTATAGGCTCAGGCCCAAGCGCGATATGCAGATATGCCAGCGCTGCCACCGATCAGATGGGTTCAGCGGGCGAGCTGGTTGGCGCCTGCGTATTGATCTACCAGCCGGCGGAGCGCGCGAATATAGGCTGGCGTGGTGCCACAGCAACCGCCGATGACCTGTGCCCCGGCGGCCAGCCATTGGGGTGCTGCCTGCATGTATGCCTGGAGATGCTGCTCATCGGCCATTTTCCAGCCCGCTGCGCCGTCCGTCAGGCCTTCGCCCTGCGCGTATACGCTGATAGGCAGAGCGGTGATCTGGCGCAGATAGGTGACTGTCCTGGTGGCGATGGCGGGCGAAACGCAGTTGACTCCCACAAAGAGCGGCTGGCAAGGCTCAATGGCTCGCACAACCTCCTCTAATGCTTCCCCACCCAGCAGGGCCAGTCGGTCGTTACAGCAAAAACTCACGGCAAAAGGCATCCCGGCAGCCTGAACTGCTTTAACTCCCGACAGAGCTTCACGCATGGTAATCATGGTTTCCAGCAGCACAAAATCCACGCCACCGGCTTTTAACTGCTCCACAATTTCGGCATGTTCGGCCTCGATTTCCGCCTGCGGTGGGGTCAGTTCGGGCGAATAGCAGTCTTCCAGCGGAGCAATAGAGCCCGCGATAAAGACCTCGCGCGCGGCGACGGCCTTTCTCCTGGCCTCGTGAGCCAGCGAACAGGCCAGGGCACACGCCGCTGCCGCCTGCTCCGCCAGACCTTTCTGCGCGAAAGCGCGACGAGTCGTGCGAAAAGTATCGGTAATCAGGATTTCAGCCCCGGCGGCCAGGTAATCCTCGTAAATGGCGAGTACAACTTCAGGATGGGTCAGCAGTGCCTCTGCCGACCAGAGAGGGAGGGTAGTGGGCCAGCCCCGGTGC
>DASZXF010000284.1:0-1665 GCA_035546055.1 Ktedonobacteraceae bacterium | reverse complement strand
CGCACCAGACCGGTCGCGGGCGTCGGCATCTCTCCACGCCGCAGCTCAATCTCCAGAATGCGCGCACGAATTTTGGCGACGATCTCATCCAGAATGGGGTACTGCTTTCTGGCCTGCGAGGGTAGGCGCGTTGAGACGGTGTGCAGATCGCTGTAGTAGGTGTGCCGCTGCTTCAGCCCAGCGAGCTGATCAATGATATCCGCCTCGTTAGCAGCGCCGATGGCCCAGGACTCCATCAGCAGTTCCAGCGCTGGTCGTATGCGTGCCCGGCCCGGCTCTGGCTCGTCGCGCCAGTGCATAAGCTGCCAGAGGCGCCGCAGATGCTCGTTCTGCCACGCGGCGCGATGCCAGGTGCGAGATTGGAGCGCCAGCGCCAGCCCTCCATCGTTCAGAAGGCCGGCGCGTATCTGTGTGCGCGCCCAATCCGACAGTTGCGGGTTGGTTTCCTGTGCGGTCATCTGCGCGATATCAGTGTTAGCCAGCGCGGTCTCAGCGGTATCGAGCACGAAATCGATGGCCCTGGTTGGCACTTCCAGGTGGCAACGCAGCCAGAAAAGCAGTGTGGTGACCATGTGCTTGTGGCGCAGTTGCATTTTCTCTCTTTCTTGCTCCTGCTTTTGCGCGTTTCCGCCTGCTATTGCCTCAGACTCTTCTTCATCTTGATCCTCATCGAAATCCTCGTCGGCCTCTTCATATGTATAAATGTCAAAAGGATTGAAGCTCTGCTGCTGGTCGCTGATGATGATGAGTGGCGTGGGGGCGGCCTGTGTGCCTTGCAGGAGCAGAGAGGCTCGCCACAGTTCCAGGCCGTCCTCGTCGCGCAGGCTGGCGGGCCGTTCGCGTTCCCAGCGGAACCAGAGTTCGGCCAGGGGCAGATTGGTCCGCTCATCTTCGTCCCTGCTCAACTCGGCGTCAGGAGCAGGAAAGCGGTATTGTGTATCGCCCAGCAGCATTTCCACGTGTCCGCGCCAGGTTTTGATCTGTACCGGAGTTGTGCTGTGCTCCTCGATCAGCGCGTTCAAGGCCAGCAGGCAGGCGCGGGCGGCGGGAGTATCCACCGTCACCGCTCGCTTGCGCGGAGCTACCACCGGCGTGCGCTGCTCTGGCTGAATGAGTCCCAGGGCTTGTTCGGGCAGCAGTTCCTCCGCCATGGCGCTGGTCGCATGGATTGTTTCCAGCAGCGCGCTCTCTTCCGAGGTGAGCTGTGCGTGCATCTCGGCGTAAGCATTGGCCATGGCCAGCGCCTGTTCTTGCTGGCGCCGCTGCTTCAGCAGACCGTGAATGAGGTCCAGTCCCGCCATGCGTTGCAGGGCATGAGAACGTGTCAGCAGTCGGTTGATACTGCTCAGAACCGCCTCATCTTCGCGCTTGAGCAGGAGGGTAATCAGGCCGCGCCGCAGATCGACGCCTTTGCGGGTCAGCAATTGTTCCAGAGCTGGCACATCGGCCTCCGCGACCGGGCGGCTGGCGATGGCCTCCAGAGCCTGAATGCTTACCTGGCGCGTGCGCTCACTCAACAACTGGTAGAGCGTGGCCTGGATCTCGGCATCCCACTCAGGTAGCTTTTCCAGGCGCTTAATCAGGTTAACACGTTCCCACTCGCTCATTTGCGGGAGATAGGCGAGCAGAGGATGAGGATCGCGTTCGCCCAGCGCGTTTAGCAGT
>DASZXF010000283.1:0-12860 GCA_035546055.1 Ktedonobacteraceae bacterium | reverse complement strand
GAAGCCATCGCGCTGCTCCAGAACTGTGTCAAGGAAGACCCCGAAAACGAGAGCTATCAGAATCTCCTGGCTCGCGCCTGCCTCGATGCCTCGACGGAACATTGGACGCTGGTCGAACAATTTGGCATCAAGACGCGCCTGGTGACGGAGAGACGCCAGGCCGTCAGAACACTGGCTTCGCTCAAGCAGGTGGCGACTCTCCCGGCGCTGGATACGGACATTAAAGAAGAGATCATTTTGCGCCTCGCGGATACCGAGAAGACGCTGCACCGCAGCTGGCCGGAGCACTGGTGGGTAGCTGGCGGGTGGGTCGTTGCCCTGGCCGGTCTTTTGGGCATTGTTCAGTACTTTTTCCTGCGCAGTATCGGCAATGGCCTGTATTTCTTGCTGGGCGCAGGACTGTACGTGGTCGCCGGACGCACGCCACAATACATTTTGAATCGCAAACCGCCAGCCGACCCGCTGAAAACAAAGACCGAAGCCAATGGCTGTCTGGCGTTCTTCGTCGTTGTGGGTTCTCTGCTCTTTTTGCCTATCGCGATTGCCTGGAACTTTTTGCGCAATTATATCGCGGCGCCACTCCCCCAGCAGCAGGGTCGACTCGTCACAGGCCTGACGCTGACCGTGTTTGCCCTGATCGTGCTGGTCGGAGGGGGCTTCCTGGTCAATATCGGTGCCCTGGCCATCGTTCCGACCTCCTCGGCGGCTGGACAGTACGCCGCCGCCGACCTGAAAATAGCCGCTCCGGGCAGTCCGCTCATTGGCTACGTCGACGGTCAGGGCGTTGAACATATCACCTATATCAGTTCCGATCAACATGTTCACCAGCTCTCTCTCCATGGGTCAGGCTGGGCGGATAGCGATCTGAGCGGTAATGGCCACATAGCGCTGGCTGGCAGTCCTCTCGATGCTTATGCACATGCCAGCACAGCCCATGTGAATTATCTGGGCTCCAATCATCACGTGTATGAGCTTTTCTTCGACGGCTCGCACTGGTCAAGCAACGATCTTACCGCGAAAGCCGCCGCTCCGGGCGCGGCGAGCAGTAGTCCTCTGACCGGTTATGCGGGCAGTTCTGGCAGTGAGCATGTCAATTACATCAGCGCCGATCATCATGTTCACGAACTCTTCTTCGACGGCTCCAGGTGGGTTGACAATGACCTGATCGCCCTCAGCCAGGGCCAGAACGCGGCTTCTGACAGCGGGCTTATCGGCTATGTCGGAAGCGATGGCAGTATTCATGTGAACTATGTGGGTTCCAATCGCCATGTGTATGAGCTTTACTTCTCTGGCGGCTGGAGCGATAACGATCTGAGCACGCTGGCTGGTGGTCAAAAAGCCGCCGCTGGCTCCTCGCTCGCCGGCTACTGGGATCATGCCAGGAGCGTCCATGTGTTCATGACCGGCACCGACAACCACCTGCATGAACTCTTTTTCGACTCGCACAGCGGCCACTGGTCCGACGATGATTTGACGATGGCAGGCCATAGCTCGACATTGGTCGCTACGCATAGCGCCATCACAGCGGCCTTCGACAGTTCGGATAATGAATATATCGATTACATTGGCAGCGATCAGCATCTCCACCAGTGCTATTACTCAGCATCTGGTTGGAGCGATAGCGATCTCACTGCGCAGGTAAAGGCGATAGCTCCTGTGGCGGGAAGCGCGCTTGCCACGTACCTCGCGCCGGGCGAGAAGGTGCGCATTGCCTATATCAATACCAGCAATCACCTCAGCGAGATCTTCAGCCAGTAGCTTGCCAGGGAAAGCGACAAACAGGCTGTTCTGCCAGTTGTCAGGACTGTTGCTCATGGTCGAGTAAACGCGAGACGCGCGCATAATCGTTGCGGGCCATCCGGGTATGAGGATGGTCCGCGCCAAAGACTTTTTCGCAGATGAGCAGGGCGCGTTTCAACTGGACTTCAGCCTGTTTGTACTTTTTCTGCGCCAGGAAGATATCAGCCAGCATAAGCAGGCTGAGCGCGGTGTCGGGATGCATACTGCCCAGGGTCTGCTGGCGAATAACGGAAGCGCGCCGGGCCGGTGGTTCAGCCGCTTGATACTTCTCCTGAAGTTTGTAAAACCTCGCCAGATCGAGCAAACCCGCCGCGACTTCGAGATGACTGGTTCCCAATTCCTGCTCTTGCAGGGCCAGCGCGCGCGCATAAAGTTCCTCGGCCTCGGCGTACTGTTTGCGCCCCTCAAAGAGCGCGGCCCTGGCTCGCAACGCCGGGACTGAATCAGGCGCGGGCAAAGCGGCCTTCCCGGGCGCAGGTCGTTGCGGCTCACGAGGACGGATCGGCGCTTGAGAGTTGGGCGGCTGTTGCCCCAGGATCTTCTGATTATGCCTGACTGTCTCCAGATTCCGCCGGGAGACGAGTGTTTCAGGGTGGTCCGCTCCCAGTTGTTGCTCACGAATGGCCAGAGCCCGCTCTAAAAGAGGAATGGCCTTCTGAAAATGCCTCTGATCTTCATAAAGGAGCGCCAGGTTCGTAAGCGAACTGACAAGATTAACCTCCCCTGGTCCAAAAAAGCGTTCGCAGACCGCGATGGCGCGTTTCAACTGGGCTTCCGCTTCGTCGTATTTGCGCTGCTCTTTATAGAGTATGGCCAGGTTATTATAGGTATAGGCGGCATCAGGATGGGCGTGACTTTCCCAGATAGCCAGAGCCCGCTTCCACAGACCCTCAGCCTGCTCCTGATCCCCCTGCTCATAATAAATGACCGCCAGGTTGTCAAGATTCATAGCCGTGTCTGGATGAGCAGATCCCAGGGTCTGCTCGCGAATCCCCAGTGCCTCTTTTAAGAGAAGCGCTGCCTCCTGTCGCTTTCCCTGGTACTTATAAACCTGGCCGAGGTTGTTGAGCGTCGTCGCCACGTCAGGATGGTTCGTGCCTAAAAGCTGCTTCTGCATGGTCAGGACGCGTGAGAATAATGCTTCCGCTTCCGCATATTTCCCCTGCCCGACATAGATGGTGGCTATATTGCTGAGATTTTGCACTTCATGGGGAGAAACGCTTTGCGCTTGCTGAGCGTAGATGCTCTGAACGCGGCGCATCATAGCCACGGCTTGATTGTGTTTGCCCCAGCTCTCATACACCATCGCCAGATTATTCAGCATCTCGGCCAGATTCTCCTGCGTGATGACCACATGGCGCTGGAAAAGAGCTGGCGGTCCCTGTTTGCTCTTGCTCTCCCAAAATGCCGATCTGTTGGAAAGCTCGATCCGTTTGGAAGATCGCTGGCCCCTGACATGGTATTCGCAAATGGCCAGCGCACGAGTCAGCAGCGCTTCCGCCATATCGTACCTGCCCATGTGGTAGTAGAGATCTCCCAGGTTATTGAGGCTCTGCATAATGTACGGGTGCATGGGATCAAAAAGTTGTTCGCAGATAGCCAGGTCACTTTTAATCAGCGTCTCGGCTTCCGCGTACCGCGCACGTGCGTCGAGATAATGGCCGGCCTTATTCAGCATATCGGTGCTCTCTTGAAAATAAAAGCGCTCCTGCTCAATCCAGTTTGCGCAGATGATCGTATGCGGCACCCAGAGATCACAGGCCTCCCAGGCCGCGATATCTTCGACATGCGGACCAGCGGCACTCACGGCCAGGACAGCGCGCTGCTTCCACTCTCGCTGCGTGGCTACGGTTCGGCGTTTGACAGCCCCGGCAGGGACGAGACGCCAGCCATCCCGGTCCTTTTCAGGGACATTGGCGCGTAAGATGCTCTGGACAAGGCGATGCATACTCAGAATGCGCGCATCGGCCTGGCGAGCAATCAGAGAATAGCGCAGAGCCTCCTGACAGGCCAGATTGAAAAGATGCTCGTTCTTAGCGAGAGGAGCCAGAATCTCACCGAGATAGGGCGCGCCAGAGACGATGATGCTTTCGGGAATGGCTTCGGGCGCGAGAAAGGCGCATAGCGTCATGAGATCGGTGGCAGCAGGGTTAGCGCGCGCGACTTTTTCAAAAGACAGTGACCACGTGGTAGCAACAGAGGCGGGATACTCCTGGTTCTCCCGGCTGCGGCGGCTCAGCAAATCCTGCTGGCGCTGCTGATACAGCCGCAGATAATCCGCGAGCGTGCAAGGGGTTTCTTTGACATAGGCGCCTGCCTGGTCCAGAGCCAGAGGCAGACCATCCAGTTCATGAGAGATAGCGCAGGCCAGTTTGCGCTCCTGCCCGGCGGCCTGCTCTAACAACGCTTGCAGGGGAAGCAGGCTGGCCCGGCGCAGGAGAAGCAGGGCGCCCGTTTCCTCGTCCATCTGCTTCACTTCCAGACGACGAGCGAAATGGTGAATAGCGCGAGCGCGGGTGGTAAAGATGATATGCCCGGATGCAGCCCTGGGCAGGAAAGGCTCGGCCAGTTGCGGCTCATCCATGTTGTCAAAAATCAGCAGCCAGCGCGCATGCTGGCGTAGCCAGAGCAGGACAGCATCGACCGCGCGCCTTTGATCTCGCGCGTGACGCTCAGGCAACTCAAGCAGACGCGCCAGTTCGAGAAAGCTGGAGATCAGCGAGGTCGTCGAATCAGCATGTACCCAGAAAACCGCCTCGTACTCTCCTGCGTAACGATAGGCGTATTCCAGCACAGTCTGGGTTTTGCCAATTCCTCCCAGGCCGCTCACGCCCTGGGGATGTGAAAGCGCTATTGCCCTCTCGGCGTGCAAGGCCTTATAGAGTTGACTGAGCATATCTCCCCGACCGGTAAAATAGGGGTTGCGCTGATATGGAACGTTCCACAGGGATGGGCGCGAACTGGAAGTGGCCATATGTTCATCCTATCCTCTACTTCTGTTCTTCTCTTTCAGCCTGAGCAATCCACTGAAGTAAGCGCCTGGCCGCGGAAAAACGCATGTGCCAGGTTTCGATCAGAATCTGACATCTGCGCGCATGGGCGCGCAGTTCGGACCACGGCATCCGGTGTGAAGCCAGTTCAACGGCTCGCACGGCTCTTTCGGCCCATACACGCTGCCTGGCCTGATCCATCTCATCAAGCAGAAGCTCCTGCAAAAGACGGTGAATCGAGAGACGTGTGTTCTCACCTTCACGCTCAGCTTCGCGCGCAATCAGCGAATAGCGGCGTAATACTCCGATTATCTGATCAAGCAGGTTTTCCTTGCTCGCGACCGGTCCCAGCACTGGCCCCAGTGCCTCCGCTCCCAGAGTCACCAGTGCGTCAGGAATACCTTCAGGCGCGAGGAAAGCACACAGGCAGAGTAATTCAGCGGCAGCAGGACTGTTCTGCTCGACGTTAGCGCGCGAAATGCGCCAGACAGAGGCAACAGATTCGGAATAATCCTGCATAGGAACACCATGCCGATTAACCTGGATATCCGCCCGATAGCGGGTGTAAACGGTCAGGTAGCGGTTGACGCCACACTCGGTATCATTGATGTATGCCCCGGCCTGCTCTAGAGCCAGGGGCAGATTATCCATCAAGTCGGCAAGTCGACGAGCTCCATCCGCCATGGCGCGCGGAGCACTGGCTAATGATTGATCCTCCTCCAGCAATCCGCCCCGACGCAAAATGCACAGCGCCCCATCTTCCACGGCCAGCGCGTCTAACTTCAGCGGTCGAGCCCAGCTCACCACAGCGCCGGCACGCGTGGTCGCGAGAATATGGCCGCGCGCGGCCTGTGGCAGGAAAGGCCTGACCTTCTCTGGATCATCCACATTATCGAAAATGAGCAACCAGCCTGCGTGAGCCATAAACCACTCACGCAGGCATTGAACCAGACTCTCCTGCCTCCTGAGACGCTCTTGAGGTTGTTTGAGCAAAATGGCGATGCTTCTAAAGTCGGCCAGCAAACTCTCCGTGGTTTCTGCATTGACCCAGAGTACAGCTTTGTAATATCCGCGAAAGCGATACGCGTACTCCGCCGCGACCTGCGTTTTCCCCATGCCACCCGGCGCGGTAATGGCCTGCGGCGAGATCATGCCTGCTTCGTTCGCTGTTCCAAAACGCTTAAAAAGGAGTCTCAGCACCTGTTCGCGTCCAGTAAAAAACGTTGTATGCCGCCGAGGAACATTCCAGACTTCGGGAAAAGGCAGACCAAAGGGCGTTGGAGGTAAGATATCGCCGTTTTTGTCCGTATCTCCCGCTAGAGGAAATGCTACCTGCCTTTGCTCTGCCAGCCGAGATGCTGTATCCTCTGCTGGCGTAGATTGCTGGCCCGGATATTCCACCCGCACACCTGTCTGGTATACGCTGCTTCGCCTGGCCGGGGTAGCAATCTCTGGCTCTTCATTCGTCCAGGCCATATATGCGGGATCAGGCGGCCACCCGGCCATCTCTTTTATACGCGCTCGTAGACCGCTGACAATGCTCACCAGAGCCTCGTCGCGATCACGCCAGAGTCTGACCGGTTTGCCATCCTCTGGCAGCGGAGAGAGGCCCGCGAAAGGTGCGTTCTGCCATTCAACCTGGCGCAGAATAACCGGAATGACAAGCGCCCGACCGGCTCGATGCAGTTCCAGCGCCCGGCGCACCTCCACCTGGTAGCAATAATCAGAGGCCAGAAAGTCGGCACTTACCAGCAGCAGGATCAGCCTGGCCTGCTCCAGACGCTGATCAAGCGCCTCCATCCAGTTCGATCCCGCCAGCAATTCCCGCTTGCACCATGTCGAAATCAATCCCTCGTGCTTTAACATGCTCAGATGGGCTTCTAACTGCCGCACCAGCCCTTTATCCGCAGGCGCATAAGAAAGGAATACATTAATTGGCTTCTGCTGCTTTTTCATCTCGAAATGCCAGACTCCTATACGATATATATTGAATTATACCACTATTCGCATACTAATGATAGTTAATCCAGGACAAAAGTTATAAACGATTGCTCGCTAGAAAAATCAAAAAGAGCAGATTGCCCCTGCTCTTGGCCAGAGAACCCGGGGCCGGCATTGGAAAAACGTCGGAACACACGAACGGCGGCTTGCACATTTGAAAACCTGCTCGTTTTCATATATATTAGTGAATAACCTTCACTTCCATCGCTTTTTGTCTGTTCTTGACGCGCCAATGGAGATGGTACTTTGATAAGACAGCCTCTTTTTTCTGAACAATTACGCTATGAGCGTGAGCAACGCGGCTGGTCGCAGGCCGACCTGGCTGAGAGAGCACAGTGCGAAACAAAAACCATCGGGCGCTGGGAAAGCGGGAAAAGCCTGCCACGTCCCTTTCATCGCCAGCGCCTGTGCGAGATTTTTGGCAAAAGCATGGCCGAGCTGGGACTGGCTCCGCTTCCACGGCAGCCATTGACTCCCGTTGATGCTGACGATCCTGGCGGCAATGAGTCTGTTCAGGCGACGCTTTTAGAAGAGGCGGCGCGCACAGATTGGGGCGAGGCACCTTATATGACCTCCATCTATGGACGCGACCGGGAGTGCGCCGAACTGACGGGCTGGCTGAAAGATCCGCAATGCCGCATGGGCGCGATTATCGGCATGGGCGGCGTGGGCAAGACGGCCATAGCGACGATGGTGGCGCGACAGAATCAGCAGGATTTTGACTGTGTGTTCTGGCGCTCCCTGCAAAATGCGCCTCCGCTGGAACATTTCTTGCAGCAGTGCATTCGCTTCGTTTCTCACCAGGAACGCCTGGATCTACCACCCAAGACGGATGATCAGATCCTGCTGCTGATTGAATACTTGCGCAAACACGCCTGCTTGCTGGTGCTGGATAACTTTGAGTCGCTGCTGGAACCTGGCCAGAATGCCGGACACTATCGCCCGACCAGCGCGGCATATGGCCAGTTGTTGCGGCGCGTGGGCGAGGTGCAGCATGGGAGTTTCCTGCTGCTGACCAGCCGCGAGAAGCCCAGGGAGATTGAACTGCTGGAGGGCAAAACCAGGCCGGTGCGCTCGCTCTCCCTGAGCGGTCTGCAACCGGCTGATGGACAGGCGATGCTGAAGGAGAGAGAACTGATCGGCTCGGACGAGCACTGGAACACGCTGATTACCAGCTATTCGGGCAATCCTCTGGCTCTGCAACTGGTTTCGCGCTCGATTGAGGAAATCTTTGAGGGCCAGATTGAGCGCTTTCTCCAGAAGGAGACGATTGCTTTTGGCGATATTAACGACCTGGTTGATCAGCAATTTCGCCGCCTTTCGCTTGAAGAACAGGAGGTGCTCTACTGGCTGGCCCTCGAACGCGAGGCGATTTCGTTGGACGAGCTGAGCAAAAACCTGCTCTATCCGCTGCCTTCGGGGACGCTGTTCGCGGTCCTGGGTTCGCTGCGGCGGCGTTCGCTGATTGAGAGACGCGAACCGGCGCTGTTTACCCTCCAGCCGGTGATTATGGAGTATGTGATTACCAATCTGGTCGCGCACGCTACACGCGAGTTTGAGAGCGAGATTCCAGGCGTCTGGCTGCGCTATGCCTTTACCAAAGCTCAGGCCAGGGGCTATGTACGAGCCAGCCAGGAGCACCTGCTGCTGGCGCGGATCGCGCAAAGTCTGCTTATCCGACTCGGCAAAGAGGGCATTGCTCAACGCGTCAGGGCGCTGCTGGACAGGCAGCGCCAGACGACGGCACAACTGGCAGATTACCTGGCGGGCAATCTGCTCAATCTGCTGAATTACTTGCAGTGGCCGCTCCAGGACTATGATTTCTCGCAGGTGGTAATCCGTGAGGCCTATTTACAGGGCGCGATTCTGGCCGGGGTTGACTTTACTGGCGCTCATTTTATCGCGCCGCGCTTCACCAGCACGTTTGGCAACATTCTCTCGGTGGCCTGCCATCCCCAGGGCCAGGTCATCGCGGCGGGCACGACCTCCGGCGAGATCTGGATCTACAATGCCTCTACCTACGCTCTGCTGATGATCTTTCGCGGACACAGCGATGGCGTCTGGTCGCTGGCTTTCAGTCCCGATGGTTCGCGCCTGGCCAGCAGCAGCGACGACCACACGGTTTGCCTCTGGGATACGGCCAGCGGCGATTGCCTGAATCTGCTGCGCGGCCATAGCGCCAGGGTGCGGGCGGTGGCGTTTAGCGCCAATGGACAACTGCTGGCCAGCGGCAGCGATGACCAGACCATTCGTCTCTGGGATGTCGCCAGCGGCACCTGTTTGAGCACGCTGGAGGGACACACCGACCGGGTATGGTCGCTGAGCTTTAGCCGCGATGGTCGCCTTCTGGCCTCTGGCAGCACCGATCAAACAGTGCGCCTGTGGCATGTGACGACAGTTAAAAATCTTCTCACGCTGCATGGACATACAGGCTGGATCAGGTCGCTGGCTTTTCATCCTGACGGCGAATTTCTCGCCAGTACGGGTAACGATCACACCATTCGCCTCTGGCAGACCAGTAGCGGTGTGTGTACGAGCGTGCTGCGCGGACATACCAACCGCGTCTGGTCGCTGGCCTTTAGCCCGGATGGTCACTATCTGGCCAGCGGCAGCGAAGATCAGACTATTCGCCTCTGGAAAGTCGCGACAGGCCGCACGACGCTGCTACTGACCGGGCATACGCAGGGCGTGCGCTCGCTGGCCTTCGCGCCCGACCGTCAGACCCTGATCAGCGGCGGTGATGATCAGACGGTTCGCGTCTGGGATACGGCCAGCGGTCATATGCTCCAGACTATTCAAGGCTATACCAACAGAATTATGGCCCTGGCCTTCAGCCCTGATGGCTCCTCGCTGGCCAGCAGCAGCGAGGATTTCACCACGCGCATCTGGAATCCTGCCAGCGGCCAGTGCGAACGTATTCTGCGCGACCGCACGCATAGCATCCTGGCTCTGGCCTTCCATCCCGCCGGGCATGTGCTGGCCAGTGGCGGCCCGGACCAGACTATTCGCCTCTGGGAACTGGATGGCGGCGCTCACTTTACTACTCTGCGCGGGCACACTGACTGGATTCGCGCCCTGGCCTTCAGTCCCGATGGCGCTCGCCTGGCCAGCGGCGGCGAAGATCACACCATCCGCCTCTGGGATCTCGCCAGCGGTGACTGTCTCACCATCCTCCAGGGCCACACCAGCTGGATTCGCGCCCTGGCTTTCAGTCCCGATGGTTCGCGCCTGGTCAGCGGCAGCGACGACCACACTATCCGCCTCTGGGATCTCGCCAGCGGCCAGGGCCAGCAAACGCTGACCGGGCACAGCGACCGCGTGCGCACAGTTCTCTTCAGTCGCGACGGCCAGACCATCATCAGCGGCAGCGAGGATCAGAGCATTCGCCTGTGGGATGTGGCCAGCGGCCAGCTCAGACAGACGCTCACCGGACATACAAGCTGGGCGCGCTCCCTCAGCCTGAACGCGGATGGCCGGCTGCTGGCCAGTGGCAGCGAGGATCGCACCATTCGCCTCTGGGATCTCACCAGCGGCGAGTGCCTCGCGGTCCTGCGCGGGCATACCAACAGAGTGCGCTGGGTGGCCTTCCATCCCACGCATCCCCTGCTGGCCAGCGGCGGCGATGATGGGCTGCTCAAACTCTGGGACGCGCATACAGGCAACTGTCTCAACACGCTCATCAGCGAGCGCCCCTATGAGCAGATGAAAATCGCCCGCGCGCAGGGCTTGAGCGAGGCCCAGAAGGCCAATCTCTACGCTCTGGGAGCGAGCGAAGAAGCTTAATCCTGGAGATCTCGCCGGTTTGCCTCGTCAACCGCGTCATAAGCCCGCGCCAGGAGCGTGGTCAGGTTGTGCGCATGAATAGCGAAAGGCGCGGTGCCCAGGCGCTTGAGCACAGCTTTGTCCACGCCAGGCGGACCGGGATGAATGGTAAAGCTCTCCAGACCATCACCAGCCTGCCAGAAGGTCTCCAGGTCGTCCGCCAGCGCGACCCGTGCCTCCTCCTCAACGCCGGCGAGTTGCTCAGCGGGCGCGGGAGGTAAAGTCGCGGTGCGCCTGGCTCGCAAGGACTGAATGATCTCCTCCTTGTCGCGACCACGCAGCTTAAAAATGAGAAAGGGATCTTCGTCGAAGCGCTCGGCCAGCAGGTAGTAGACGGCAGCGACGTGTTTGCAGGGATTGGCCCAGTCAGGACAGGAGCAGTAGGTGACCAGATCTTTCTCCCTGGTGGGAAAAAGCGAGAGGTCCACGGCGCTGAAAGCCTCTTCGATGTGCTCAGGCATTTCCCCGGCCAGCAATTTCGCCGCGAAAAGCGCCTGCTCCGCCATAGCGTCTATCACGCGCTCCCACTGCGGCTGCCCCAACGGTTGCAATTGAAGCATGACCGTGTACGGCTTCGGCTGCGAACCCTGGACCCGCGCCTGCACCAGGCCCGGCTGCACCTCTATCGATACCACCTGCCCCTGGCGCGCATAGCTACGGCCACGCGTCAGCCGCGTGCCCATGCTGAATGACTCCAGCACGTGTATCCAGCGCCGCGACCACCACGTTGAGCCAATCGCTCCCTGTTTGCTCCTGGCCTTCAGGCCGCCCTCGACTTTGATGGGCTGGCCAGGCCGATAATAATTCCAGGTATCCTCGTAATCGTCCCAGCGTCCCATAGCTTCCTCCTCGTTGCCTTTGATAACGTCAGCTCAGCCTCCGCACCCGCTGGCGTTATTCACCAACCGCTTCACGGCTCAGGCTGAACAGCTCTTTGAGTTGCGCGGTGGACATTTCAGTCAGCCAGCTTTCGCCGCTGCCGACGATATTCTCGGCCAGTTCCTTTTTCTGCTCAATCATCTGGTCGATACGCTCCTCCAGCGTGCCCACACACACGAATTTGTGAACCTGCACATTCTTCTTCTGTCCGATACGGAAAGCCCGGTCCGTCGCCTGATTCTCCACCGCTGGATTCCACCAGCGATCAAAGTGGAAGACGTGATTGGCCGCCGTCAGATTCAGACCCACGCCGCCCGCTTTTAAAGAGAGAATAAAGAGCTGCGGCCCCCGTTTCTCTTCCTGAAAACGTTGAACCATACTATCGCGCTGCTTTTTGGGCACCGCGCCATGTAAAAACAGCACTTCGCCATGAAAAGTCTCCTGGAGATGACGGCGCAGCAGCGTGCCCATCTCGGCGAACTGGCTAAAGATCAGGGCTTTCTCGCCGGTAGCCAGTACCTCCTCCAGCATCTCTTCCAGGCGAGCCAGTTTGCCGGAGCGTCCCGCCAGACTGCTACTATCCGCGATAAATTGCGCGGGATGGTTGCACACCTGTTTGAGCTTCAACAGGGTGGAGAGGATCAGCCCCCGGCGCTCCATGTCTTCCTCAGCCTGCTCAATCTTCTCCAGCATCTCCTTGAGCACCGCTTCGTACAGAGAAGCCTGCTCCTGGGTTAGATTGCACAGAACCTTCATCTCCAGTTTATCAGGCAAGTCAGTAATGATGCTTTTATCGGTCTTGACGCGGCGCAGCACAAAAGGCTGAATCACACGCCTGAGCAGTTCTCCGCGCTCTTTGTCGTGATTGCGTTCGATGGGAATGGCGAAACGCTCGCGAAAATCTTTGGCGGACCCCAGATAGCCAGGATTCAAAAACTCCATGATCGACCAGAGCTCGGACAGACGATTTTCGACAGGCGTACCCGTCAGGGCGATGCGGTGTCGTGCCTTGAGCGCTTTAATGGCCTGCGTCTGCCTGGCCGCTTCATTCTTGATGTTCTGCGCCTCGTCCACCACCGCGTATTCCCAATCTAGCCTGGCCAGATCTTCCTGATCGCGCAGAGCCAGGGCGTAGGTTGTCAGCACCACATCATGCCGCCGCGCCTCCTCCGCAAACGCCTCACCGGCCAGCCGCTCAGGCCCATGATGCACCATCACCCGCAGCGAGGGCGCGAAACGCCGTATCTCCCGCTGCCAGTTGCCTACAATCGACATGGGACAGATGACCAGGGCCGGCCTGCTCTGAGCCTCACCAGCCAGTTGTTTCCCATGCAATAAAACCGAGATAAGCTCAGCAGTTTTGCCCAG
>DASZXF010000282.1:0-8492 GCA_035546055.1 Ktedonobacteraceae bacterium | reverse complement strand
GGCGCAACCAGCGCCTGGAGCCGCCTCAGAAACATTGGGAATGACTCATGATCCCAAAAGAGGGGGCGCAATCGGCGCCTGGGGCCGCCTCAGAAACATCGGGAATGACTCATGTTCTATCCTTTATGAACGGCGTCCACGGGTGCGCCGCTGGGGTTGTTGAGGCGAGTCAGGCCAGAGATGATGGAGCCGGTCACGTCGGTTTCGGCGGTCTGGCGGGCGACACGCAGCGCGTTTTTAATGGCTTTGGCCTTCGAGCGTCCATGAGAGATGATGGCCGCGCCGTTGACGCCGAGCAGGGGCACGCCGCCGTATTCGGCGTAATCCATGCGTTTGACCAGCTTGCGCAGGCGCGGGCGCACCACGGCCCCGGCCAGTTTGCCTGGCAGATCGCTGGCGATCTCGCTTTTGATCAGATCGATCAACGTTTCCGACAGACCCTCGGCCAGTTTGAGTACCACATTGCCCACGAAGCCATCGCAGACAACCACATCCACGCTGCCGGCGGGAATATCGCGCCCTTCGACGTTGCCCAGAAAATTCAGGTTGAGGTTGGCCGCGCTCTTTTTCAGCAGTTGATGGGCGATCTGCACCTGCTCATTGCCCTTGCCCTCTTCTTCGCCGTTCGCCAGCAGGCCCACGCGCGGATTCTTGACCTGGAAAACGTGCTCCATGTAAATCGAACCCATCACCGCGAATTGTGGCAGGTATTCCGGCTTGCAGTCCGTATTCGCGCCCATGTCAATGACCAGGCAGACGCCATCTCTGGTGGGAAAAATGCCTCCCAGGGCTGGCCGTTCCACACCGGGCAGGCGCTTCAGCGTAAAGAGCGAAGCCGCCATCATCGCGCCGCTATTGCCTGCCGAGACCGCGCCCAGAGCCTCGCCATCCTTCACCAGTTGGAGCGCACGCACCATCGAGGTATTCTTATTGCGGGCCGCGCGTGCGGGATCATGCTCATCCATGGGAATGACTTCATCGGTGTGTACAATTGGCAGATCCAGACCGTGGGTATCGTAGCGAGCGAGCTCAGCCTGAATCTGATCCTCTTTGCCAACAAGGTACACCCCTATGCCATATTCGCGGGCGGCTTCGACGGCGCCCAGCACAATTTCGCCCGGAGCATGATCTCCTCCCATAGCATCCAGGGCAACACGAACATTCGCGCTCATGTACTCTTCCTTAATATAGTTTACGGTTCGCCGATGGTACTTTTGACCAGTTCCACCAGCTGGTCCAGGTCAAAAGGCTTGTACACAATATGCACCACTCCGGCCCGGCGAAACTCGTCGGCCTCTTTATCGGCGTCAAGAAAGGCGGTGACAACAATAACCGGGATATTGAAGGAACCCATTTCCATCAATTTCAGTTCATCTCGCCCATCCAGATACTGCATCATCAGGTCCAGCAGAATGAGGTCGGGCTTGACCTCGGTGACGGCATCAAAAAAGCGCAGGCTTTGTGTCGTCATATGCGTTTCGTATCCCTCGTCCGCCAGTGCCTCGCGTAGCAGGTCGGCGATGGTGGGATCGTCATCCATGATTAATATTTTCTTCGACATCGGCTACCCCCTCGTGGTACATCATTTGCCAGTCGGCTCGTTCTCTATCAGTATTATAGCATGACCGACTTCCTGGCGATTATCGATGATCCGTGGACGCTTTTCTCCCTTTCTCCCCCCTACATGTTCCTCTTCTTTTCCAACGAACGAGAAAAGAGTTTGATCTCTTTCAGAGAATTTTGTCCTTTTTCTCCACCTGGCCGTTCAGCAACTCCATGTAGTCCCGTAGTTGCCGCTCGGCGTAGAGTCCCCCGCCGGTATAATCCAGGTACACCTGCTGCTGTAAGTCCAGGCGGGCGTAGTCCGTTGCCCGCAATTCATCCAGAATATGCGTGCTATCAAAGCCAGGGTACTGCTGCCGAAAGGCAGCCAGGGCTGCTTCCAGTGGGGCCAGTGGCGCTGAATGTGAGTAGGCCATCGTGTTTCTCCTTAAAATAAATAGAAATGCAACAATGCTTTGGCCGGACATATCTCTTCCATAATATTACCAGAACGCGAAGGTTTTGCCAGACGCCGCACATATTGTGTGACCCCTGACCATTCCTGGCCGGTATATTGCCTTCAGGCCTGCATCTGTTGCATAATAAAGGCACCGATAAAGATGACTTCTTTCAGGGCTGGCCTGATCAGGGAAGCACCCCCCATGGCGCGCTAGAAGATAGTTTGTCACATTTGAGGTAGGTTCTAGCGTATAAAAGAGTAGCAGTATCAAGGTTTTGGATCAGGGGAAAGGTGGTATATGGGAAATCTCCGGCATGGTCGATCCACCACAAGAGAACGGCGTTTGGCTGCTGGCACGATCAGCGAGAGGAATGACATGCTCGAACAAATCGGAACTCAGACCGATGAGACGCGGCCTGCGGGGCACGGCCCGACTTATCTGTGCTTGCATGGGCACTTCTATCAACCCCCGCGTGAGAATCCCTTTACCAGGCAGATTCTGCCTGAACCAGCCGCGACTCCGTTTGCCAATTTTAACGAGAAGATCACCTCAGAGTGCTACGCGCCCAACGCGGAGGCGGGCAATTTCGACGCGCTGAACTTTGATCTGGGACCGACCCTGGCCTCCTGGTTGGAGGAGACCCATCCCGCTGTGCTCCAGCGCATTATCGAGGCTGACCGCGCGCACGTGGCCCGCTACGGCGTGGGCAATGCGATGGCCCAGGCGTACAATCATACCATTTTGCCCCTGGCGCCGACGCGCGATAAGCATACGCAGGTGGCCTGGGGCTTGAGCGACTTTCGCCAGCGCTATGGACGCGAGGCGACGGGTATGTGGCTGGCCGAGACGGCTGTCGACCTGGAGTCGCTGGACATCATGGCTCAGCATGGCATCACCTATACTGTGCTCGCGCCCTGGCAGGCGGCCACCCCGATTGATCCTTCAGAACCCTACCTTGTGCGTCTCTACAATGGACGCAGCATCACGGTTTTCTTTTATAACGCGCCCCTCTCCGGCGGAGTGTCGTTTGACTGGAACACCACCAGCAACGCGGATCTCTTCGCGGGCAGCTACCTGCCCAATCAACTGGAGCAGCACAAGCTCCAGACGGGGCAGCCACAACTGATCCTGATCGCCACCGATGGCGAGTTGTACGGCCATCATCGGCCCTGGCGCGATAAATTTCTCTCTCATCTCATCAAAGTGGGCGCGCCCTCCTCTGGTTTTGAAATCTGCACGCTGGAGCGTTACATGAGGATGTATCCGCCCACGCGCGAGGTTGAGCTGCGCCTGCCCAGCGCGTGGAGTTGCAGCCACGGCATCGCGCGCTGGGATAGCGGCTGCGAGTGTACCGAGGGCGATAGCTCCTGGAAGGGTACCCTGCGCCACGCGCTCAACAACCTGGCCATACGCGGCGATCAGCTTTTCGAGCAGTACACAGAGGATGTGCTGGCCGATCCCTGGGCGGCGCGCGATGCCTATCTGCCGCTGCACAACGGCTGGGAAGAGGCCGAGAGCTTCTGGCAGCGCCATGGAGTAAAGGGCCGCCAGCCCGCCGCACCCCTGGCCAGGCGCACGCTACAACTGCTGGAGGCTCAGTATTATCAACAGTACAGCTTTACCAGCTGTGGCTTCTTCTTCGAGGATCTGGACCGCATCGAGCCGCGCAACGATATCGGCTTCGCGCGCCGGGCCATCAGTCTCTACTGGCTGGCCCTGGGCGTCGATCTCCAGCAGGATTTCCTGTGCGATCTGCGCGCCACCCGCAGCTGGCGCACCGGTCTGCGCGGAGACGAACTCTATCGCCAGCTTCCCTTCGTCGAGGCTCGCTTGCTGCCGCCGCACTTTTAAGCCTGCCGATGAGCGGCTGTCTCATTACCGTCTGAGATGGAATGAGCGGCAAGAGTGAAAAAGCCGAGTTTTTCACTCTTGCCGCTCATTCATCTCAGATGGTAAGGGAGTGGGAAGGCGGGCTAGGCGATGGTCAGGATGGTGTATATTTTGATGCCGCCGGGAGTGGAAACCGTCACGGTATCGCCTGCCTGGCGTCCCAGCAGAGCTTTACCCACAGGGGATTCGTTGGAGATCAGGCCGGCGGCTGGCCGGGCCTCATACGCGCCGACCAGGGTGTATTCGTGCTCACGGCCATCATCTGTGCGCACCTGGACGACGGAGCCAAGCGAAATCTCCTGCGTTGGCAGGTGGGTGATCGTCCTGGCGGTGGCCAGCATTTGCTCCAGTTCCAGAATACGAGCTTCCAGCCTGGCCTGAGCGTCTTTGGCGTCATCGTAGGCGGCGTTGTCAATCACATCGCCTTCCGCTTTGGCGTCCTGCAAATACTGCTCAACTTCGGCCCGCTTGACGGTGCGCAGAAATTCCAGTTGCGCCTGTGCGCGCTGGCGGCCATCTTCGGTCAGAAAAACATCCTGTGTTATCATGCTCTTATCCCTTCTGAATTTTCCGTCCCATTTCCACAGATCGCCGCTCTATGGGCAGGGCCGCGCCATTGTGGAAACATTCGACCACACATTGTATCAGGTTCATATGCACCAGGAACCAGGAGCGCGTCCAGCCCTGTTTTCCGTTTACCAGACTAATCCCGGTAAGCCAGGCAGGCTTCGCTTTCCCTCCCTGTCTCTCGTGCCTGTTCATTTCTGTGCAGTATAGCACGTTTGTTCTAAAATTACAACAAACAGGCGCTTTTTTTGGAGCCCCATGCCGAAGCCTTGCCTTCGGCATGGGGGTGGTCTGTGAAGCTCTTGTGTAATGAGGGGCTTTTTGCTACCATGTCTGGAGCAAACGAACAGATTTGTGGTCCGATGTCCAGATCGGTCAGTCGTTTTCTCAGCACACAGGCGGCTCGTCGCAGTCCGTTTTTTCTGGCCTGTGTGGATCACCAGGGAGTCACAGATGCGCGAATATCATTTTTCTGATGTTTTGAACTACACGCAGGGCCAATTGAGCGAGATGCACAACGCCAGCTTCCAGGGCTATTTTGTTCCCCTTGAAATGACCGCCCGCATGAGCGCCGATTTCTGGCGTATCAACCAGGTTGATGCCGCGCTCAGCGTTGTGATGCATGAGCGGGAGGGAGCTTTCGTGGGGCTGGCCCGCGTTGGCTCACGGGGCAAACGTGGCTGGTGCGGCGGCTTCGGCATCGTGCCGGATTTTCGCGGCAGTGGCGCGAGTACCCTACTGGCCACGGAGATGGTGCGCGTAGCTCGCGCGAGTGGACTTGAGTCCATGCAGCTGGAAATCCTGGCCCAGAATGTGCGCGCGATTAAGCTATACGAGAAAGTGGGTTTTGTCAAAACTCGTCGCCTGCTTGGACTGGAGATAGCCAGCGCGGCTTTGCCGGCTGAGGCGGCAGCGCGGGTTGAGCGTGTTTCCCTGGAGGAGCTGTTGCCCGCCTTCCACCGGGGGCGGCGTCCGGCCTGGAGCAATGAACTGCCAGCGCTGTTGTCCATGAATCTGGCTGCTTTTGCGCTCGTATCCCCTGGCGGGGAGCGCAACGGTATTCTGGTCCAGCACGCGAACGAAAAAATGCGCGTGGTCGCGGCGCTGCTGGGAGAGACAGTGACAACTCCCGCCGTAGCCGCTTTGCTGAAAACTGCTGCCGGCGAAGCGCAGAGCGTTCAGGTCTACAATGAAGCAGAGGGCAGCCTTTTTCTGGAGCATTGCCAGCGGCTCGGCTTCGGCGAGTGGTTTACCCAGTACGAGATGTTGCTACAGTTCTAGACAGCTTCCTCGTTTTCCAGGGCATTCTCCAGGGCGAAGCCGGCGGTCTGTTTTTCCGTGTCTGGAGTCGCCAGCGGTTGGAGAAAGATGTGCTGGGACTGGGTGGGAAAGGCCACCAGGTTCGTCTGCAACTGCTCTTTGAGGCTGGTCAACACCCGGTCCTGGAGGTGCATAATCTCTGCATAGCTGTGTTTGCGTGTCCACCAGGAGACGCGCAGGGTCATGCTATCCTGATTGAGCGCCACCACCAGCGCTTCCGCTCGCGGCTGATCGAGCACGCCATCCAGGCCGACCAGGGTTTCCAGGATCAGGCGTTTGACGCGGGCGATATCCTCTTCCAGGCTGATGGCCAGTTCAAACTCCAGGCAACGCGACTTAAAGGCCGTGTTGACCGTGACCGAATTGGTAAAGAGGTCCGTATTGGGGATAACGATGCGCCGTCCATCGTAAGTCTTGATGGTCGTGGCGCGCATCGCGATGTCCTCCACTGTACCCTCGTACTGTTGCACGATGATCTGATCGCCGATCCTGAAAGGTGCCGTCACCAGCAGCAGCACGCCTGCCAGAAAGTTCTGGAAGAGGTCGTGAAAAGCAAAGCCGATGGCCACGCTCCCGATCCCCAGGAGTTGAATCAGATCGCCGGGATTGAACGAGGGAAAGAGGATGCTCAGCACCACCAGCAGCCCCAGGAGGATGACAGCGCTCTGGGCCAGCTTGCCCAGGATAATGCCCAGATTGCGGGCCTTGTGCTGCTTGTCGGTCAGCCGGACGACGAAGAAGCGCGTGCGCCTGGCCACAAAATAAAAGAGCAGAAAGATCGCCAGGGCCAGTATAAAGTTGGGCAGACCAGCGATAATGCTATCCGCCATACCCCGGAGCGTGACTAAAGCTCGTGAGAAATTCATCCTTGCTCCTCCTACGCCATCTGGAAATACCTCATCATCTGCCCAGTATACACGATTACGCATCCTGATGCAACACGAAACGCCCTGGAGGGCGCGCTTCACGTTGTTGCCTCAGACGCGCGACGCGCGTCATGGCTGAACCGCCCCCGGTTTTGGGTTGCCATTTGACATGCCCGCGAGCAGTCGCTACACTACAGACACAGCCATCAACCATCAGCATAAGCTTGAGATAGAGGATAAGATGACCCAAACGACCACACCCGCTATTACTATTCTGGGCCTGGGGCCGGGGAGCTGGCATGATTTGACCCTCCAGGCGCGGGCAGTGCTGGAAGAGGCCGCGCGCCAGCAGACGCCGGTGTGTTTTCGCACGCTGGTTCACCCCACAGTTGAGCCGCTCAAGGCAAGTTTGCCGGATCTGCGCATCTCTTCTTTTGACGAGTATTACGATGAGTCCGATAACTGGGAAAAGCTCTACCAGCGGATTACCGAAAGCGTCTGTGAGCAGGCCGCGCGCCAGCCGATGATCTACGCTGTGCCGGGACATCCGTTGATCGGCGAGTTGACCGTACAGCTTTTACTGGAGCGGGCACGTCAGCTCGGACTCAGCACGCGCATTGTGGCCGGACTTTCGTTTCTGGAGCCGGTCTGCACCGCTCTGGAACTGGACCCCTTCACGCTGGGCGCGCAGATCATTGACGCGACCGCCCTGGCGGGTCTGGGACACGATGAGATTGCCGGTAAAATTGTGCCCACAAGTCCGCTGCTGGTCGTGCAGGTTTACAACCGGCGGGTCGCCAGCGCGGTCAAGATCGCCCTCGGCGAGTGTTATCCCGACGAATGGCCCGTCAGACTGGTACGCGCCGCCGGCGTGGACAGCGACGAAGCCGTGATCGAGATGCCGCTGTTCGAGCTGGACCGCAACAGCCTGGCCAATCATCTCTGCACACTCTACGTCCCTCCGCGCGGCGAAATGGAAGCGCTGCGCCTGCCTGAGAGTCTGCGCTACATCACCATGCGCCTGCGCCGCGAGCCTGATGGCTGTCCCTGGGATCGTCAGCAGACCCACGAAAGTCTGATTCGCTACGCCATCGAAGAAACGTACGAGGTCGTCGAAGCCATCGAAGAACACGACTTTGAGCACCTGGCCGAAGAACTCGGCGACCTTCTGCTGCAAGTCTACCTGCACGCCGAAATCGCGCGCCAGGAAGGTCATTTCAGTCTCGGCGATGTCTTCGAGCACATCAACGCCAAGCTCATCCGCCGCCACCCACACGTCTTCGGCTCAACTGAAGTGGACAACGCCGGCCAGGTTGCGCAAAACTGGGAGGCCATCAAAAAGCAGGAGAAAATCGCCGCCGGCAAAGACCTGAGCGCCGCCAGCGTTCTCGACGGCGTGCCCCAGGCCTCGCCCGCGCTCATCCTCGCCCAGGAATACCAGAAGCGGGCCGCCAGAACCGGCTTTGAGTTTCCCGCCCTCGCCGACGTGCTGGAAAAGCTGCGCGAAGAACTCGACGAACTCCAGGCCGCCACCACGCCCGCCGAACAGCAAGAAGAGATGGGTGATGTCCTCTTCATCGTCGCCAAAATCGCGCGCACCCTGCACATCGACGCCGAAGAAGCCCTGCGCCACGCCAACCGCAAATTCAAACAGCGCTTCACCCGCATGGAAGCCATCATCAAAAGCGAGCAACGCGAATTCTCATCCTACACCCTCGCAGAATGGCAGCACCTCTGGCAAAAAGCCAAAGCAGAGGCCTGAATCCCTGAGTGCCGCAAGCGACTTATGCAAGGAAGGTTCGGCTGCCGGCAGCCGTACCTTCCTTGCATAAGTCGCTTGCGGCAC
>DASZXF010000281.1:0-6986 GCA_035546055.1 Ktedonobacteraceae bacterium | reverse complement strand
GGCTTTGGCTCGCTCCTGGTCTTCCTGCTGGCCCTGAGCATTATCGCCAACAACATCCCCAACGATTATAGCCTGGGTCTGACCGTGCAGGTCTTTGGCCGCGCCTGGCAGCGCGTGCCGCGCTATGTCTGGACGCTGATCGGCGCGGTGATCTATGTGATTATCTCGTTGCTGGTGGCGCGTAACTTCTACGAAACGCTGGACAGCTTCCTGCTGCTGATTGCCTACTGGCTCGGCCCCTGGTCCATCATCCTGATTGTCGAGCACTTTGTCATTCGCAAAGGGCGCTACAATGTCGATGACTGGAACAGTCCCGGCAAATTGCCGGTCGGCTGGTCGGCCCTGGTGGCCATGGCGGTTGGCCTGTTCGGCGCCTTCCTGGGCTTCGCGCAGACCTGGATCATCAACGGCAACTTTTACCCCATCGCAGGGCTGATCGGCGGACTTATCAACCAGCCCTATGGTATGGATGTCGGCTTTGAAATCGGTGTCGTCTTCGCGCTGATCGTGTACCTGATCCTGCGCCCCATCGAGACGCGCCGCAACCGCGCCCGCACTTTCGGGCAGCAAGGCTAAAACTGACCATTGAGTGAGAGACGAGGCAGGTGCCAATGGGAACGGCGTCTGCCTCGTCTTTGTATCCGGTTTTTCTTCTGTTCTCATCGTTTTCGTCAGGTAACACCATCAAGCATACCCATTTCTCTGTTTGCTGTAGAAGAATAGCCGGAAGATAGATATAATGGGGAAAAACGTGAAAAGGCAGAGCGTGTTATGGCAAAGCAAGATCGGGCAGGGGAGCGAGAGAGACAGATGGTGAGCAGAGGCAGCGAGGGAAATACGCCTCTGGTGCCAGTCACCGCGCGCGGCGAGGCCACCCGGCGCAAGATTCTGGATACAGCGGAAGAGGTTTTCGGCGAGATGGGCTATTACGAGGCCAGTATCTCGGAAATCACGCGGCGGGCGGGCGTAGCCCAGGGTACTTACTATATCTATTTTCACAGTAAGCGCGAAATTTTCGCTGAACTGGTCGAGGACATTGGCGAGCGCCTGCGGGCCGAGATGCGCGCGGCCATCAGCGGCCTTACGGATCGTCTGGAGATCGAGCGGCGCGGCTTCCGCGCCTTCTTCGCCTTCGTGGCGCGCCATCGACGCATTTATAGCATTGTGCAGGAGGCCGAGCGGGTCGCGCCAGAGGCGTTCTACACATATTACCGTAAGATTGCTCAGGGCTATGTGCGCGGCTTGCAGGAGGCCATGGACACCGGCAAGATCACGCGTCTTGACCCCGAAGCCGTGGCCTATACCCTCATGGGCATCGGCCACTTTATCGCCATGCGCTGGCTGATCTGGCCCTCGCAGGACCAGGCCTCTCAGGAGGAACTGCCGGAGGAGGTGTTCGAGTCGATGATGGCCCTGATCGCTCACGGCCTGTCCGCCCGGCAGATCGGATGAGTTTCAATATCCCCAAACGGATCGCGAGGCCGCGTCAGCCAGGCCGCTCATACTCCGGGGAGTATACAGAAGCGAGGCGAAGAGGCCAGATGCTTTCCCTTTAGGGAAAATACCTGAGAAAAAATCCGACTTTTGGCTGATGCGTTTAGTCCCCTGATGGTGTATGCTTGTAACGTGAGAAAGAATTGATAAGAAAGAAGTATATTTCGGAAGGGGAAAGATATGTGCCCTGAGACATATCCGCAAGAGCATGGGTGTGATGAACTGACCAGAGAGGCGGCATCAGCAGCGCAGACAGATCCGCTGGCGAG
The DNA here is from genome assembly GCA_035546055.1 of Ktedonobacteraceae bacterium. GTDB lineage: Bacteria > Chloroflexota > Ktedonobacteria > Ktedonobacterales > Ktedonobacteraceae > Paraktedonobacter. The sequence goes on along the minus strand of DASZXF010000281.1, from coordinate 5,223 downwards.
AGCGTTACTCGCGGACTGGGGCTTCACCGCAGAAGAAATCTCCTCGTTGCTCTGGTTGCGTCAGTGGTATCAATCCGCTGCCAGCGACCACGCCAGCGCAGTGAGCTATTTGAAGTTTCTCAGACTGCTGGTACAAACAGGAGAGCTGGAATTGTAGGTAGTTTTCAAGTCATGAGATGCATGCAAGCCGCTTTGATATGTGCCTGTACATATCAAAGCGGCTTGCATGCATCTCATGACTTGAAAAAGCCTTCGCTCTGGAGAAAGGTCTTCACATCGCTGGCTCCGGTAATCTGGAGCCAGATTGGCCCCTGCTCTGGCTCAATTTCCAGGGTAAAATGAAAGAACGGACAGCAAAGGCGTTCATAGCTGAGGAAGGCCGCCACCGTCTGTATGATGTCGGTGGTACCAGGAAGACGCCAGGCATAGCCGGTCGGGAGTTCGCGCCTTTCCTGAACGCTGGCGACAATGCGCTCGATATTGGCCTGGTGAACCGCTCGCTGAGAGGCGGGAATGGCCGCGATATTACAGGCCAGCACCGGCTCAGATGGTTGAGATGACATCGCTAAAAACCTCCTGTATATCATTTTTCCTGGGGCAAGGATAGCACTTCAAGCCGACTTGAAGTCAAGAGGGCAGACAGGTCCAGGCGCGCGGTTCATGGTGTTGAGGGCAAGAGCACGCCGTTGGGGACGGCATCAAGGCAGGGCTGGATGCCACTCTGAGCTGTTTGCGCTGCGGAGCACAGGCGGTATCAACGAGCCTTGCTCTGGCACGCTACCTGTTGCTGTGAAGCAGGCTGCTGGCCCCCGCAAGCTTTTTTATGTGAGATAATAGGAAGCATATTTCAGCATGGAGGAACACGTTTTTTATGCAAGAAACATTCGTGGGAGAGCCGCGAGAGCAGGATATTGTATTACCGGATGGACGTTTTCATTATGTGAGCTGGGGGGCTGAGCGCACTGACCTGCCGGCTGCGGTGCTGGTGCATGGTATCACCAGTTCCGCATGGGCCTGGGTACGTGTCGGACCAGCGCTGGCCGGGCGTTATCGCGTCTATGCCTTCGATATGCGCGGACACGGCGATAGCGTGCATCCAGAGCCAGGAGCGTATAGCTTGCGGCACACGGCTGGCGATACAGCGTCCTTTATACGGGAACTGGGTCTGGAGCGTCCCCTGCTGGTCGGCCATTCCTGGGGAGGCGCTACCGCGCTGATGCTGGCCAGCGGCGCCTGGTCCGAGGAGCCAGCTCCGGCCCTTGAGCGCCTCATTCTCGAAGATCCTGCCTGCAATTTCAAGCACGACAATCCAGAAAAAGCCGCCCGCCCCTTTATCGCGGATATTGGCCGACCTCCCGCCGAACTGCGGCCTGAACTCACGGCCAGCACCCCTGGCTGGGCCAGCGCCGACATCGAAGGCAAAATCGACGCCCTGCAAAAGGTCACGCGCGAGGCCGTCATCAGCGTTTTTCGGGACGCCGGTCAGCAGGGCGATATTCTGCCGCTGCTCGCGCGCCTGACCGTACCCACCCTGCTCATCAGAGCCGACGCCGACCTGGGTACCACGCTCGACGCCGCCGCCTGGGAACGCGCTCGCCAGTTCTTACCCGCCAGTGGGCGGGCCGTCGAGATTCCCGGCGCCACGCATAATATCCACCGCAACAAGTTCCCCGAATTTATGCAGGTCGTCAACGCCTTTCTCGCAGAGGCCTGAGCACAGCGAGCAGGTCTATGATAATGGCTTCTCCCTGGGAGACGCGCAGGACTCACGGATGACCAGCGAGGTTGAAAGTTCGACATGGTTGGACTCAAGCTGCTGGCCCGCGATGATGCGCAGGAGCATATTGGCCGCCATTCTGCCGATCTCCTGCAAAGGCTGGTGAATGGTCGTCAGCGGAGGAGCCATCTGAGCCGTGTACATGACATCATCAAAGCCGATCACGCTCATCTGGTCGGGAATGCGAATATTGCGCTCGTAGAGCACGCGGTACGCCCCGGTGGCCTGGGCATCGTTGCCGGTGAAAATAGCCGTCGGCGGATCAGGCAGATCCAGCAGCGAAATCGTCTGCTTCACCCCATCGCCGAGCAGATAATTGCCCTCGCAGATCAACGCAGGATCAACCGGGATGCCCGCGCGCTCCAGCGCCTCGCGATAGCCCGCCAGGCGCGCCCGCGAAGTCATCAAATCCAGAGGACCGGTGATAATGCCAATGCGGCGATGGCCCAGAGAAATCAGATATTCGGTCGCGGTATACCCACCCAGCCAGATCGTCGAGCCGATGGTCGGAAAGGTCGTCGTTGGCTCATTGCGATCCCCAATCGCCACAAAGGGAATATTCTGCGCCTGCAAGGCGTTGGCGATGCCAATGCGCTCGTAAGGCAGCAGCAGCAGCACGCCATCGGTAGAGAGATCGAGCATACGGCGCAGCCAGAGACGCTCGGTCGTCTCATCCTGGTGAGTCGCGAAAATCACCAGGCGATAGCCGTTCTCATCCAGCGCATCCTGAATACCATGCATAATACCCAGATCATAGCCGCCCTCCAGGCGTTGAAAGACCAGATCGATCAGACCGCTCTGCCCCTTGCGCAGATGGCGAGCCGCGTGATTCTGGACATAATCATGCTGCTCAATCACCTGCTGGATGCGCGCCCGCATCTGCGCTCCCACCCCCGGCTGCTGATTGAGCACCTTGGAAACAGTTGTAGTAGAAACGCCGACCTCTTTGGCGATCTGTGCCATTGTTAAACGTCTGCCCTGGCTCTGGTCCTGCGTCATACACCCCCCTTGCTTTAGAGAGTAAACGATAACTCTGTTTTATTGCGTAAATCGTACATGCTTTTCACCTGTTTGTCAACCTCCGCCGGATCTCTTTCCCCGGCCCCGTCCTCTTCTCACGCTATGGACAGGCGAGCAAAGGGACAAAACGAGTTTTTACCCAAAAAACGCCGTGCCCTTGACAACGATGAATTTCTATGCTACCTTTTCTCGCAAGGAAACAAAAGGTAAACGTTACCCTTAATTTCCTTGGTATTTGTAGCCTGCCAGTTTGTTTCGTCACCGTAAGACGAAAGCTATCTTTGAGGAGGTCTAGAGGCTATGACGCTGCTTTCGCTCACGCTTTCACACGCACCCCCTGATCGTTTTCGGGCGTATGCGCCCTTCTTGCACGCCTGGCTGGCTTAAACCTGCTGTGCTGACAGGGTGTACGCGGGTTATCGTTTTCTCTCGTTCATCCACATTTGCTGCTCAGGCCAATCACATCAAAGCAAGGACGTAGAAGCATTCTCAATAGCTCATGGCTGTCTTCACGTTGGTGAGAATAGAACGACATCCTCACAACATGAAGTAGGAACAACATGCACTTTTTAGGAGGTCTGTATGGCAATCTCATCCAGGAAAACATTTTTCCTCAATCGGCGGGCATTTTTGCGTGGATCGGCGGCCCTGGGCGCGGGCGCGCTGGGTCTGGAGGCGCTGGTAGCCTGTGGTGATGCCACGTCATCGACGCCCGGGGTGGTGACGGCGACGGTGAATACGCTGCCACCGGCGGCGAACGCGGGCGCGGTTTATGTGTTTAATCAGATGATCAAGCAATTCGAGCAGGCGCATCCTGGCGAGAAGATCGTGGGCAAGAACGATCCCTATGATCCCTCGACCTTTTTTGCCAGACTGGCGGCGGGTCAGGCGGAAGACGCCACGCAGAGCTATTTTACAGAGCCGCCGCTGCTGATCAGCAAGCACGCCGCCGCCGATATTACGAGTCTGGCGAAGGGCTGGCAGTACTGGAATAGCTATAACCAGGGCATTGTCTCGATTGCGACCGATCCCTCCACTGACAAGATTTACGGTGTGCCGCAGAGTGGGTACGCGCTGGGGATTTATTACAACCGCAAGATGTTCAGCGCGGCTGGCCTTGATCCCGACAAGCCGCCTACCACCTGGGATGATTTCCGCGCGTATGCCAAGAAGCTGACCACTTCCTCGGTGGCCGGCTTTGCCGAGACGAGTACGGGCAACCAGGGCGGCTGGCACTTCACTAACTGGATGTACACGGCTGGCGGCGATATGCAGTCCGCCGATGGCAAGACGGCGACCTTCAACAGCGCCAAGGGTGTGAGCGTCCTGCAAATGCTCAAGGCGATGCGTTTTACCGATAACTCGATGACGAAGCAGCAGCTTTTCACCCAGGCGGATACGCTGCAATTGCTGGCTACGAACAAGGTCGCCATGGTAGTCATGGCGCCGGACCAGTTGAATACGCTGAAATCGCAGTACCAGGCCAATCTTGACGACTTCGGCATTGGTCCGATGCCGCAGAACGGCGGCAACGCGGCGCTGACGGGCGGGAATATCTTCATCTTTAACCCCAAATCGTCGGCGGCGGTGATTAAGGCGGCCTTTGACTACGTGATCTACTCGAACTTCGATCTGGATGTGATGGAGAGCAATCTGGCCGCCCAGTCCGCCGCCGGCCAGGTGGTGGGCGCACCGACCAATGTTCTCTTCACTGGCGAGTTCCAGCAGAAGATCAACGATCTGACCAAGAAATACGCCAATGTGCCCCTGGCCAACTACGCGCCTTTCCTGAACTCGACGGCGGCGCTGCGCCCGGAGCCGCGCACCGAGACGCAGAAGATGTACGCCGCCCTCGATCCGGTGGTACAGGCTGTGCTGACCAACCCGAACGCCGATCCCCAGGCTTTGCTGGACCAGGCGGCCAAACAGTTCCAGCAGGTTCTCGACCAGGCGGCTTCGTAAAATAGGTGCAGGATAGACCAGGAGCAGCCCCCGGATGAGAAGCCAGGGGCAGGCAAGCCGCAGCATGGCGAAACGGAGGCGATGAGCCGAAGAGACGCGAGCAGTGGCTTGCCGATGAATTGCGGGGAAACGCGGCTTGCCAATGGGCGGCGGTCAGGACGCCGAAGGCCAGGCTGCGCTGGGGGTAGCATCGAGTCTTGCCTCGATGCTACCCGCGTAATCCCGCACCTGACGCAGAAGGTCCGGGATGGTGTCAGACCTCGCCCTGGCGCTGCCCCCAACGGAGCGCCGCAGCCTGGCTTCGGCGCGCGATGCCCCGGTGTGTGCTTGCGCTCCTGGTTTATGCAGAAAGGCAGAATGTGTATGGAACTTTCATCTTCGTCTTCATCCTCGCCGCCGGCGCTGGCCCGGTCCGCGCGCGGAGAGCTGGCGGATCGCTCGTTTCTGGGGAAGATCAGGCGGGG
>DASZXF010000280.1:0-2472 GCA_035546055.1 Ktedonobacteraceae bacterium | reverse complement strand
AGCGCAACCGGGAGTGACCGGTTGCGCTGTTCTGGCTTTTATGCCATGTGATAACCGTTTTTCGTCCTGGCTTGCCGGCGCTGACAAGTAGTATATCTGATGGAGGGAAGCCATGCCGGGAGCAAGGCGCAAATTTTAGCGAGCGTGGGCCATATGCTCCGCGTTGAGTAACTGGCGCAGTTTAGTCGGCGTGTTGGCCTCGTCAGTTGGCGTATAGACAACTACTTTTAAATCGGGTTCTTCGTACACCTGAAACATCAGATGCTTGAAGACCAGCAGACCGGCGTGAGGATGATTGAGCATTTTCGTGCCTTCGGGTCCGCGTAGTACCTCATGATCGGGCCACCATGCGCGAAATTCCGGGCTGAGGCGAAGCAGGTCGTTGATGATGGCCGTCATCCACGGATCATCGGGATAGCGCCCGTAGCTGCCGCGAAATTGCGCCAGAAGGCGGCGCGCGTGGTGTTCCCAGTCCACAATAAGCTGACGATGAGGAAGCGAGGTGAAGATGCGCCAGACCACATTACGCTCGCGTGCCGGCAGGTTGGAGAAGTCGTACAGCGTCAGGCGCGCGATTTCATTCCAGGCCACGATATCCCAGCGCGAGTCGATGGCCAGGGCCGGACTCAACTGCTGGTGATCGAGAAAGTGCTGGAGGGTAGGGCTGACCGCCTCGCGGCGTGCCGGTCCCTCTGGAGGCGGCTGCTGATGGGCCAGGAAGAAGAGATGTTCGCGTTCATTGGGATTCAGATGAAGCGTCTGTGCCAGGCTCTCCAGTACCTGCGTTGAAACGCTAATCGCGCGCCCCTGCTCCAGCCAGGTGTACCAGTCCACGCTCACCCCCGCCAGTTGCGCCACCTCCTCGCGCCGCAAACCCGGCGTGCGCCGGCGGCCACCGGATGGCAGACCAGCCTGCTCGGGAGAGATCCGGCCTCTCCTGGTCCTTAGAAAGTCCCCAAGTTCCTGTACGCGTCGTAATGCTTGCTGGCTGGTCATATGCCCTCCCCTTTGCGCTGTCCTGTACCCCGGGAGTTTTTCTCCCGGGATAAATGCTTCTCTGGTTGCTGAGTACCTTCCATTATACACTCTGCTGTGTTCGGAATACCTTTACACCAGAGATATGGAGGAGAGAAACTATGGATATCGCCAATCATAAAGTCATCGTCGTTGGAGGCAGCTCCGGCATGGGTCGCGCCGTGGCTCAGGCGGCAGCGGCGAAAGGGGCCGAAGTCACCATCGTTGGCCGCTCGCAGGTAAAGCTGGCCGAAGTCGTCGCCGAACTGGCTGCTCCGCAAAGCGTGCGCACCATCGCGGCGGACGTGACAAATGAAGATGACGTGCGCCGCATCTTCGCGACCACCGGAGCCTTTGATCATCTGATCGTCACAGCCGCCTCCAATCTGGCCTATTCCACCCTGCAAGAACTGGACCAGGACGCCATTCGTCGCACCATCGACGCCAAACTCATCGCCGCCTTGCTGCTCGTGAAGTACGCCGCGCCGCACATCAATGAACGCGGCTCTATCACCCTGACCTCCGGCATCGCCGCCGAGCGCCCGCTGTCCACCGGTTTCCTCGTCGCGGCGGTCAACGGCTCGCTCTTTTCCCTGACGTATGGTCTGGCCGTAGCGCTCGCGCCAGTACGCGTCAACGTCCTCTCGCCGGGCTGGGTAGACACGCCAATCTGGAGAACCTCGGCCCTGGCGGCGAACAGGGAAAGCATGTTTGAAAAGATGGTCCAGCGTTTGCCCGCGCGCCGCATCGGCCAGCCGGAGGATATCGCCCACGCCGCCATCTTCCTCATGGAGAACGAGTTTACCACAGGCGCCATCCTGCCGATAGACGGGGGGCATCGCCTGATTTAATTTCAGCCTCCTCAAGCGGCTTGAAAGATTACGGGCAAAGATAGTGCCGCACCCACGTCACAAGGGGGAACGTGGGTGCGGCACTGTCCTGGTTCAAGGGACCATACGTCGGAAAGAAATATTTGCCTGGTAAACCGTCATGTCCTCTCATGAACCACAGGCACTTTTTGCAGTACAAGCATTTGCCTGGAATGCCTGCCATTTTTTCTGGTGCCGAAGCTCACAGTCAGGGTAATGCATAGGCAGGCCAGCACACTGCTCATCAGTAGCACACCAACGAACGAATCGGTGGTTGTTGTCGTAAAAATATAGGTAAAATTAGCGATGACGATCAGCGAAATCGTAAATATAGCCAGGAGGAAAGGGGCGATAATCAGCCAGAGCGTCGGAGGCAGGCGAGAAGCAGACGCGGGCCGATGATGGTCGGTGGCGGGCGCGCGCCTGGAGTCGGGGGCCAGTTGCCACCGCTGATAGCCGGGCAGATGAGAAAAGGCCGCCGGAGTCTCCTGCCCGGGCGCTCTGAGGATAGATTGAGTTTTGTACAACGCCTTCAATTCAAACAGGCTGCGTACCAGCGCAAAGAAAGCCAGCAGCGTAGCGAGAACCA
>DASZXF010000279.1:0-5535 GCA_035546055.1 Ktedonobacteraceae bacterium | reverse complement strand
ATATTCAGACGAGATGATGTTCAATGGCATAGCGCGTGGCTGCGCTACGGGACGAGACACCGAGCTTACTATAAATGGAGGTCGTATGCCGGTTGACGGTGCGCGGACTAATTACGAGGTGCTCGGCGATGCGGGCATCGGACCAGCCAAGAGAAAGCAAGCGTAACACTTCTACTTCACGTGCCGACAGATCAGCGGGAAATGCAGGCCCGGTTGAAGCTCTGTTTGTTTGGGGTGCAGGTGAGGCCGCTGTGGGCTGAGCAGGAGCCTCTGCTTCAGCAAATATCTGTTCTGGCGACATGGCCTGTCCCTGTAGCCAGGCGGCGGCGAAGGCTTCCTGGCCGAGTTCTTCCCGCACGTGCTCTACTCCCTGTTCGTATTCTGCCAGTTGCACCGGATTCATTTCCGCGCGCGGGTTGAAGCAGGCTTCGGCCAGACCAAACAGGCGCGCGGCTTGCCCGGCCTGCCCGGCCTTTTCGGCTACCAGAGCCAGACCGGCGAGATTCCAGCCCATATTGATCTTGTTGCCAACTTCCCTGGCTAGCTGGAAGCTTTCCCGGTAAAGAGCTACTGTTTGTTCAACCTCTCCCTGTCGGCGTCTGATGTCTCCCAGAGCACTGAGGGTCGCGGCACTGTTATCTTTGTGGCCAATCTCGCGAAAGAGCAGAAGCGATTCCTCCAGGAATGCGGCAGCGTCCTGGAAATTCCCTTGCGCCAGCGCGATCTCTCCCAGACTGCCTAACATTCTGCCGCTGGCCGCCTTATCCCCCAGTTCGCGAGCCAGTTCCAGACCTTCCTGAGCGTAAGGAATCCCTTGTATATAGTTTTCCTGGAGTGAGGTGACGTAAGACATCATATAGAGCGCGTCGATAATGGCAGGGGGATTCCCCAGTTCGCGAGCCTGCATAAGGAGTTCCTCGGCCAGAGTTGTAGCCCGGGTGATATTCTCCTGCATCGTCTCCAGGACAACGAGAGAACTCAACCCGGCAGTTAACCCATAAATATCCCCGATTTCGCGAAAGAGCGCCGCGCTCTCTTCAAAGGAGGGGCGTGCCGCCTGCACATTCTCGTGGCTGAGTAAAAAAGAACCCAGATTTTGCAGCGCGGTGGCCAGTATCCACCTGTCTCCGATCTCGCGGGCAAGGCTGATGCTCTCCTCCAGCAGCGGGCGCAGGGTAGGCGAAGCATGGCGATAGTTGATTTCCCACATGGTAAGCGCCTCGGCCAGACCTTGCTTGTCGTCCAATGCTCTATAAAGCGCCACGCAGGTTTCAAGCTGCTCACGGCCCGCTTCAGTGTTGCCCAGATGCAAAGCCAGGCGCCCGGCTCCGCCCAGCGCCCTGGCCCGTACACCAGCGAAGGTGGCGGATTGGGGCAGGTTCAACGCCAGATTGAGCCAGCGCTGCCCCTCACTCCAGTACCCACGGATATGCCAGAAACGCCAGAGCGCTCCCGCCAGGCGGAGCGCTGCTTCCGTCTCATTCCGCTCGACCAGCCAGCTCAGGGCCGCGCGGAGATTTTCGTGCTCGTATTCCAGGCGTTCGAGCCAGGTGAGTTGCTCTCTCCCCTTGAGATGTGCTTCAGCCTGTTCTGCTATGCCCAGGAAGTAGATCGCATGCACCTGGCGAATGTGTTCGTCCTCCTGACACAGTTGCAGACACTCCCAGGCGTACTCGCGGACAGATTCCAGCATCTGGAGACGCGGTTCCTCTCCATCTTGCTCAACCTGGATGATCAGGCTCTTATCCAGCAGCGAGGCCAGTCCGTCAAAGGCAGAGAGGCTCGCTGCCGCTGCCCGGGTTTGCCAGAGCGTTTCCAGCGCCTCCACCGTCCAACCGCCGACAAAGACCGAAAGCAGGCGGAAAAACGGCTGTTCCTGCTCATTTAACAAATCATAGCTCCATTTAAGCGTATTACGCAGGGTCTGCTGGCGCTCTGGCAGAGTGCCGCCACTACTGGTCAGGACCGAAAAGCGCCGCGCAAGCCGGGCCAGTAAGGCGGCAGGCGGTAACAGACGGATGCGGGCGGCAGCCAGTTCAATGGCCAGCGGCAAACCATCGAGCCTTACACAAATCTCAGCTATCGAGCGCGCATTTTTGGCCGTGAGTTCAAAGCTAGAGAGGGCGGCGCGGGCTCTCTGAACAAAGAGCGCGACGGCTGTAGAGTGGATAAGGTCTTCTGGCGGCGGCAAATGCCTCAGATCGGGCAAGCTGAGCGGAGAGACAAAAAACTCGTGTTCCCCGGGTACGTAGAGGACGGCGCGGCTGGTCACCAGCATTTTGATCTGTGGACAGGCCGTAAGCAGGCGCTCCACCGTAGGAGCAGCGGCGAGCAATTGTTCGAAATTGTCCAGGATGAGCAGCAATTGTTTGTCAGCCAGCGCGAATGTCACCCGCTTCTCCAGGGCATACTCTCCTCGCTCCTGGATCTCCAGCACTTCGGCAATCGCAGGAATAAGCAGGGCAGGATCAGTGATAGCAGCCAGCGGGATAAAACAGACGCCATCGGCAAACTGCTCGCGTGCGGCCTGGGCGACCTGGAAGGAGAGACGCGTCTTCCCAATGCCCCCTGGTCCCAGTAAGGTCACCAGGCGCACCTCCGCTTGCTTGAGCAGTTCATGGAGGGTGCTCACTTCCTGCTCACGACCTATAACTGAGGTCAGCATAGCAGGTACCTTCCAGATAGCGCGCGCCACGCGCCTGGTCTCGCCCGACAGGAACTCGGATGAATTGAGAGACCCAGAAGTCTGCGCCAGAGGAGAGGTTACAGGGCGACTGGCCTGCTCAAGGGCCACCGCGAACTCCTGTATGGTGCCAAAGCGCCGGGCCGGATCTTTGGCGAGCGCGCGCAACACCACGTCCTCAACGGCGGCTGGGAGATCAGGCATACGCTGACGTAACGACGGAGGGGACATCGTGAGATGCTGCATAGCAATCTCCAGAGGTGTTCCCCTGAAAGGATGAGTTCCACACAGCCACTCGTAAGCGACAACCGCGAGGGCGTATTGATCGCTCTGTGGTCGGGGTTGACCCTGCAATTGTTCTGGAGCGAGATAGTGAGAGGTTCCAGCCACCGCCTGAGCCTGGAACATGGTACCGTCAGAGTGGCTCCTGTTCGTAAACATCGCCAGCCCAAAGTCGCCAAGCACGATTTCGCCCTCCGGGCCGAGCAGGATATTCTCTGGTTTGACATCGCGATGGATCAGGTGCTGGTCGTGAGCATAGTGCAGAGCAGAGGCCACCTGGCGCACATAAGAGACAACCGTATCGAGAGGCAAGCACGTTCCAGCAGGATGAAGGGAGCGCAAGGAGCCACCCGGAGCGTAGTCCATCACCAGAAAAGGCTCGCCCTCCTCCAGAGCGAAATCGAGAAGACGCACAATATGCGGATGCCGCAGGCGCACCAATGTCTGTGCTTCCCTGACAAACGTGCTCTGCTCCGTCTCATTCAGAGTCGCCTGGAGTACTTTGAGCGCCGCATAACTCTGGAGGTGAATATGCTCACCAAGATAGACGGTGGCAAAACCACCTCGCCCCAGCAATTGGAGCAGTCGATAATTGCCTAGCCTCTGACCAACAAGATCGGGCATCTCTCTTCCTCTCCAGGTCTAGACAATTGTGGCAACGGCCCGACGCCTGGCCTCATCCTTGCCATGGACAATCCTGTCCTGCTTAACGAACCGTATTCCCTGACTCATGCTCATTGATAGAAGAAAAGGAGCCTCCAGGCAAGCAGATATCCCTAAAATTGCCCGGCTTACTTCTTTAGAGGCATAGTAACATGAATCAATATGAGTGTCCAGTGGAGAGAAGAGGGTGAGGTTCGTCTTTTGGCAAGAAGGGGAGAGAAACACGCCAGAGGCCAGACTCCGATGCGCTCCTTGGCAACAACGTGATAGACTGTAAGGATGAGTACCAGTTATCCCGGCCATCTTTCTGCATAAGAGAGGGTGGGGCTCATTCTGATCTTTACAAAAGAAGAAAGAATGTGAGAAAGTCAGCCGGTTCCAGGACAAAATTGCGTAAGGCCAGCCAGGACAGCGGAAAAGGGCGACAGGATACGAGAACCATCCTGTGAATACGAAAAAGGAGTGCTACTCGTATGTCAACTGCTTTTGAACCAGAGGAGACACCTGGAGCGAGCGTGGCGGCCAGCGGCGAGGCTGAAATCGCTCCAGAGAGAGTCCCGCCGGAGCACAAACAGGCGCTGGGAGGGATATTTCAGCCCTTCAAAGCGCGCAACTTCAGCCTGCTGTTTGGTGGGCAGACGATTTCGACAATTGGCGACGCGCTCTACGCGGTGGCGCTGCCGTGGCTGATTCTGAGCAATGGAGGTAGCCCGCAGGAACTGGGCATTGTGCTGACCGCCTACGGTATTCCACGCGTGGGCAGTGTCTTGCTCGGCGGCTGGCTCTCGGACCGCCTGCGTCCGCGCCGGTTAATGCTGACGGCGGATACGGTGCGGGCCGTACTGGTGGGCATCCTGGCGGTCCTGGCCTTCTGGGGACAGGCAAACGTCTGGGCATGGTCTGCCATCGCGGCGTTGCTGGGAACCTTTCAGGGACTCTTTTTACCGTCCGCCTCGGCCATTCTGCCAGAATTGATCAGTGATGAAGATCTCCAGGCAGGCAACGCGCTTAGTTTTGCCTCCACGCAGGCCGCGACCCTGGTTGGCTCAGCCGCCGCCGGTGTAGTGGTGGCCGCGCTGAGTTCGGGAGCGGCCATGGCGATTGACGCGGCGAGCTTTGTGGTTTCAGCGGTCTCCCTGGCCATGATGCGCCTCACCCACGCCGGAACGCCTGGCAAATCAGGAGAGGGAGCAAGCGTCCAAACAGGTGCCGAGGGCCAGGTGGATGAAACGACAGGAGGGGAAGCACAGATTTCTTTTGGACGTTTCCTGCGCACCTCACGATTGATGCAGGTGAGCATGGTTGTCTCAATCGCGGCCAACTTCTGCTTTGGCGGATTGTTGGAGGTTGCGCTACCTACGCTGGCGCATGGTCCCATGCACGCTGGCGCCGGCGGGTATGGGATAATTATGGCGGCCTTTGGCGGAGGCGCGCTGGCTGGTGGCCTCCTGGCCGGCATGCTGACTGGACTGAAACGGAAAGGGCTGATCGCGCTTCTCGCTGTGCTGATCATGGCCATCATGATCGCCTTGCTTCCCTACGGAGGAGTTACAGGTGCGGTATTCTGCATGCTGATCAGTGGCCTTGTGAACAGTATCTCCAACGTTTTGCTGATAACGCTGATCCAACTGATCATCCCGCGCCATCTCATGGGGCGCGTCATGGGACTGCTTCTGTTTGCCTCGTTCGGTACCTATCCGATCTCCGTGGCCCTGAGCGGGGTGCTGACGAACCAGTTCGGCCCGGCCATCCTCTTCCCTTTCAGCGGACTCGTGCTCTTCCTGGCGATTCTGTGCGGGATGACGCAGAAGGAATTGCGGGATTTATAACGCCTCTTCCATCTTCTTTCATCTTCCACCTGACCCGGAGGTGTCATTTTCAGAGCGTGTTCTGTAAAGAGGCAGCAG
>DASZXF010000278.1:0-17747 GCA_035546055.1 Ktedonobacteraceae bacterium | reverse complement strand
GGAAAGTCTACGTCTCGACTTTCCCCCTGACCCGGCGCCGTGTTTTGCTGTCTATCAGTCATCTTTATGCCAAACCTATCCTCTGCGCAAAGCTGGTACCCGCCGCCAGCGGTCCAACATGAAACGCTTCTGCCAGTGTTTGTCCAAGATCCGCGAAGGTAGGGCGCACGCCGAGATCCACGCTGGCGCGTACTGGCGAGCCATAGGCCAGCAGTGGCACATGTTCGCGCGTATGGTCGGTGCCCCGGTAGGTGGGATCAACCCCGTGATCCGCCGAAAAGAAGATGGCGTCACCGGGGCGCATGGTCTGCCGCACGCGGGCGAACCAGCTATCCACCTCGCGCAGCGCCCGCGCGTAGCCGTGGCTGTCGCGTCGATGGCCCCAGAGCATATCAAACTCGACCAGGTTGACAAAGAGCAGACCGGAAAAATCCTTCTCCAGCCATTCCAGGGTGGCCCGCATGCCCTCCTGGTTGGTTTCCGTATGGTCGCGCGCGGTCAGACCCCGACCGGCGAAGAGATCCTCAATTTTGCCGATGCCGATGACATCTTTCCCGGCCTCCTTGAGCAGATCCAGCAGGGTTGTGCCCAGCGGTTCCAGGGAGAAATCGCGCCGGTGCTCGGTGCGCGTGAAATGACCGGCTGTGCCGATGAAAGGGCGCGCGATAACCCGTCCGACCGCGTGCTCGCCGCTTTTGAGTTGCGCGCGGGCGAGGCTGCACATCTGATAGAGTTCTTCCAGCGGAATCACGTCCTGGTGAGCTGCGATCTGAAAGACGCTATCCGCCGAAGTATAGAGGATGGGGCGTCCGCTGCGTACATGCTCCTCGCCCAGTTCTTGAATAATTTCTGTGCCCGAGGCCGCTTTATTGCCGATGACCTTGCGCCCGATGGCGCGTTCAAATGGCTCAACCACCGCTGGCGGAAAACCATCAGGATAGGTAGGTAAGGGCTGGCGCAGCACCACACCGGTCATTTCCCAGTGGCCGGTGGTGCTATCTTTGCCGGCGGCGGCCTCGGCCATGCGTCCATACGCGCCGCTGGCCTGCGCCACTGGCGGCGTACCCCGAATAGGTGTGATATTGCCCAGACCGAGACTGCCCAGGTTGGGGAGTTCCAGACCGCCGATGGCCTGGGCGCAGTGCTCCAGTGAACTGGCCCCCTCGTCTCCGTAGGCGCGGGCATCGGGGTTTTCGCCCGCGCCCACGCCGTCCAGGACGACTAGAATCGCCCGTTTGAGTTCGCTCATCTCTATTGTACCTTTATGTGCGCTAGTTTCTGGTAGACCGGCAGCGCATCGCCAATCAGTGGCCGGGCGTATTGCAGAAACGCCGGGGTGATCATCGTTTTGTCCGTGTTCAGAAACTCGGCGGGCAGGAGTCGCTGGACGTTTGCCACCCTGTCAAGCTCGACCAGTCCGGTTGTGCAGTGATATTCCGGCCTGTCCTGGCGGAGCAAAACCACCATTTTATCCGTCTCACCCGCGCGAGCCGCCTCGACGCCGGCCTGTCCAACCTGATACGCCTCGTCGCGATCCACGTTTGAGACAGCATACGATGCCATGCGCTGTAAATCGCCCGGTTTATCGAAACGCGCTCGTAACTTCAAACGCTCTTTCACTAATTCTACCAGATATTGCGCCGCGCCGCTCAGCAAAGGATGTTGAAACGCGTCGGTGCCCACCTGTCCCACCGCGCCCAGCGATCTGCCCTGCTCATCGCGCAGCGTCTCCGCCGCCACAATCACCACAAAGCCAAAGCGCCGATAGGCCTCCTCTACCTGCTGAAGATAGCGATCAGCATTGAAGGCCTGTTCAGGTAAGAGCAGAATATGCGGTGCATCGCGCTCCTCGCGCTTACCCAGCGCGGCGGCAGCGGTCAGCCAGCCCGCGTCCCGGCCCATCGTCTCTATAACTTTCACGGGATAGTGCCAGGGAATGGAGAGCGTATTCATCGTTGAGTCCATGGTGGCCAGAGCAATGAAACGCGCCGCGCTGCCATAGCCGGGGCAGTGATCCGTCAGAGGGAGATCGTTGTCGATTGTTTTGGGAATACTGATCGCCTGGAGTTCATAATGCGCAGCCTGCGCGGCCAGCGCGATGCGATGCGTCGTATCGGCTGAATCGTTGCCGCCGATATAGAGCATCGTATGAATATCGTGGCGGCGGAAGATCGCAATGATGCGCTCCAGATCCTCCTCCTGGAGCTTGTAGCGGCATGAGCCCAGGGCTGCCGAGGGAGTATACATCAATTCTGACCAGATATGAACTGGCTGCCGGCGCAGATCGATGATATCCTCGTGCAGAAGTCCCTGGATGCCATGCCACATGCCATAGATATTTGTGAAGTTTGTATCGTGTAACGCGGCCTCAACAGCGCCGACCAGGCTGGCATTAATCACAGCCGTTGCGCCACCGGATTGTCCTATAATGATATTGCCGTGTGTTCCCAAGCCGAAAATCCTCATCCATTCATTGTGATATCGTACCTACGGTCATTATAGCAAGCGCACTGGTGAGCGTCGAGGCGCGGGGACTTTTCACTTATTGTCAGGCGTCGTTTGAGCTGGCGCTTGCGTCGGCCCGCTGGTTTTCTGGAAGACGATTACACCGACTGAAGCCAGGCTAATCAGCGCGATGGCCGCCACATCTCGCCAGCTCAAATGCTCATGCAGGATAATGAAGCCCATCAGCGAAGCGATAGCCGGAGAGAGGCTGAGCAGAACGCTGAAGACGCGCGAAGGCAGGCGTCTGAGCGCTTCCATTTCCAGCGAATAGGGCAGGGCGGTGGAGAGCAGACCCACGCCGGCGCCGGCCAGGACCAGCAGCGGCTGCAGCAGCGCGCCTCTGGCCTGAGCGATGCCCAGCGGCAGCAGCACAATGGCCGCCGACAGCGTAGCGAAGGCCAGACCTGTGCCGCCGGGAAACACTTTGCCAACCCTGGAACTGAGGAGGATATACGCTGCCCAGAAGACGCCGGCCAGCAGAGCCAGAATGATGCCAGTCACACTCAGGGCCGACCCACCCAGCGCGCCGATGGGGGCCAGGAGGAGAATGCCACCGAGCGCCAGCAAGACCCAGAGCAGATCCAGCAACTTGCGTGAAAGCACAATCGCCAGAGTCAGGGGGCCAAGAAATTCGATGGTCACAGTCAGACCCAGGGGAATCTGGCTCATCGAGAGATAGAAACTGAGATTCATCGAGCCCAGGGCCAGGCCGAACAGCGCCGCCAGGCCATAGGCCTTCCAGCCGTAATGTTCGCGCGTATGTTTCCGCCAGATGATAAAAAGAAAAAGGGCGGCCCAGCTCACGCGTAAGCCTACAATGCCCAGGGGGCCAAGCAGGGGAAAAAGTTCCTTGGCCAGAGCCGACCCGGCCTGCGAAGAGGTCATAGAGAGCATAACAAAACTGGTTGGTAGGAGCGTTTTAGCGCGATGAGTCCGAGAAAAAAGCGTGTTCATGCCTTTGTTTGCCAATCGTAAGAATAAGTCCGGGTAAACGCCGAGTCTGATCGGGTTTGATCGTCAGGCTCACAGTATGTAAACCGGTGGTGACAATATCTGCGTCTCGCACAGTTTCCGCAGGAAAAGTAGTCGTGAGCGCCAGTACCCGCATATGTCCCGCGTGCGCTGCCTGGATACCGGGAGGTGCATCCTCAATCACCAGGCAATCCTGCGGCGCAACTTCCAGCAAGGTAGCGGCTTTAAGATAGCCCTCGGGATCGGGTTTACCCCGGCGAACCTCCTCGGCGGTCACAAAAGCGCGCGGCAGGGGCAGGCCCACCGCGCGCAAACGCGTCTCCGCCATGCCGAACGTCGCGGAGGTCACAACTGCCCAGCTCTCAGGTGGCAGCGCCGTCACCAGTTCCAGCGCGCCCGGCAGGGCCACAATGCCCTCCAGATCCTTCGTCTCCTCCTCTTCCAGCAAACGCGCCTCGCGCTCCAGATCCAGTTCCAGGTGTGCCGCCACCTCGCGCAGCGTATCAATGGAGCGCTTGCCATGTGAATGAGCCAGAATCAGCTCGGCATCCAGCCCGTGGCGAGCCGCCCACCTGCGCCAGTGTCGTTCAACACAGGCCGTTGAATCTACCAGGACACCATCCATATCGAATAAGATCGCCCGACAAACAAGTTCTTGCATACCTGCTCCTGAGAATAATCTTCCCCTATGGTAGCACATCCACACCACGGCCACCAGGGAAAAGAGCTGGCTCTGCCATTACCCGGATCAGCAAACGGCTTTGAGGATCGCTTTGAGAAATAGAGAGGCAAAGAGTGGCGCAGATCATCTGGTCACTCTTTGCCTGGAAAAAAGCGCATTCTTGTAGAGCATAAGCTGCTGGATAGCTGGTTAGATGGGCTGGTGACGCTGGAGATCGGCGCGGAACTCCTGCACAACCGGCAGATTTCCGTAGCCGGAGCTGTCTATTTCATCCAGCAATTCTGTCGCCTGTTTCACACGATGGGGAGACATCCAGTCCTTCACGCCCTGAAAGCATTCCCGGCCAGCCGCGATACAGCCCTCGATATCGCGCAAAGCCAGGTACGCCCGCGCCTGGTAGAGGTAGAGCTTCCAGTCCAGCCAGAGGTTGGTTTCATTCTGAATGTGCTGGTGAACCTCCTCGTGCAGAGCCAGCGTTTTCTCTGGCTGACCCACATGCAGATAGCCCCGGCTTTTCAGAATAAGAATGCCGCTGAACTTCTGGAAAATGAAATCTGTGCCATCTCCATAATGCTCCTTGAGCGGCTCTGCCAGTGAAAGCGCCGTATTAATTGCCCGTTCAAAGCGCAATCCGTCTCCACTCGTGGCATACATATGCGCCAGGTAGGCATTCGTAAAGACCGCGACGTGTTTACCGGTCTTGAACGAGATATCTCTGGCCTCTTCCAGGGCATTAATCGCATCCTGCATACGTCCCAGGCGTTTCAGCTCAACGCCGATTTTTTGCAGCGCGTGGGCGATTAAAGTGCAGTCGCCCGCCTGCTTTGCCGCGTCGTACATTCTATAAAAGGTCTGCAGAGCCTCTTGATATTTTTTATTCTCAAAGAACATCAAGCCCTGAACGCTCTGTTCCTGGGCATACAGGCTCAAGAAACGTGGCTCAAGGCGAGCTGGAGGAGCGAGGTGTTTGAGGAAGTAAGAAAAAAGCTGATTCAGGCTTCTGGCGCTTCTCTCTACTTGAGGAAGCGGCGCGATGCGGCGCATATCGAGCGTCTGCTGGATAAGCGCATCTGAGACATCTAATGTTTCTTTGTACATAGCGAGGCCATGGCCGGGTAACGCAGAAGGATGGAAGGGGTCATATTCTGAGAGGCCGAACCTCCAGAGAGGAATCTCAAGCAACTCACTCAATTTACGCAATATTTCCGGATCGTTAATCCGCTTATCGCCGTACTCAACATCCTGAACATAGCGGACGTTGACCCCTGAATCTCCATCGACTCTGGGCCAGACCGCTGCCAGATGGGCCTGAGTCCATTTTTTGAGCTTACGGTGCTCTTTAATAATCTGTCCGTGGTGGTATGAAGTAGTCGGCATCGTTACCTCGTCTCTACGCCCCCCGGGGGGCGTGTTTCGCCCAGGCTCCAACTGCTGGAAACGCCCCTTATTGCGCGTTCCCATTCTTTGAATACCATTCTATAGTTGTTTTAACAAGCCTGAGTACCCGGTACAGTGATTGTAACACAAGGAAAGAAAAAAGTCTAAAAAACTACTCACCAGGGGGATGCAACACGTGAGCCATTTAGATGATAGCAACGGGTTAGTCATACATTCCCTGGATGGTGAGTTCTATAGCCGATTCAGAGCATATGTGGAGAAGCATGGTGGTAGGTGGGTCGAGCAGCGGGAGGATGGGCAATTGCAATCTGTCTATCTGCAATTTCCGCCCGGGACAGTATGCGTAAAGCTCTCTTCCAGCGAAAATTACGAGCGCCATCGGATAACGTTTCATGATGGCGCCATTCTCTTTTGGTCAGTCCACCGTATTACCAGGCTCAACTCGATCAGCATTCCGTACATTTATCTCTAGTGCAAAAGCACTTTGACCATTTCGGTTATTCAGCTATCCTCGGCCAGGGCCGGAGCGGTCAGCTTGAGGATACTGAAATGAGCACAACAAGTCAGGAGGCCCCATGAGGGAAGACGATGGCAAACCATTACTTTCCATGCCGATCCGTGAGATCGAGATGGATAGAATGGAACAGCGCTACGTAACGCGTGTTCTGTGGTACCTGGAGCATGAACTTCATTGTAGTATCACCTATTTGAGCGAGCGAGGTATGTACCTGATTCGCTTCCCGGAAGGGACGCTGGAAGAGACATACCGGGGACAATCAACACAGTGGACGCGCCGCACGACCATTCGTTTTCCAGGAGGGACCACGCTCCAGAAGTACGTCTCTGCGCCTCTCAATCCCAGGCAGCGCGGTCAGACCATGCTGGCCATTCCGCACCGGGTACTGGACGGACCTGAGCCGCCGCATGAAGTATGCAGGCAGCAGGCCGCTCTGAGCAGTGAGCAAGCAACTCGGCAGATGATATAATTCCTCACAGGAACACTTTCCTGGTTTTCTGTGGGGAACATCAATGAAACACAAAATTATCCTTGACTGTGATCCAGGACATGATGACGCGGTGGCTCTTTTGCTGGCCGCGCATCATCCTGAGATCGACCTGCTGGCCGTGACAACCGTAGCCGGCAATCAATCGGTGGATAAAACCACGCGTAACGCGCTCAAAGTCTGCTCGCTGGCCGGCCTGCAACATATTCCGGTCGCCAGGGGTCTGGACCGGCCCCTGGTGCGCCCGGCTAAACACGCCCCTGACATCCATGGCGAATCTGGCATGGACGGGCCGGATATCCCCGAGCCCACTATGGAACCGCTGGCCACCCATGCCGTAGATCTGTTGATTGAGCTGCTGCTAAACTCCGCCGGCGATATCACCCTGGTGCCAACCGGTCCGCTGACCAACATCGCCGCCGCCATGAGCAAAGAGCCGGCCATTATTCCGAAAATCAAAGCTATTTCGCTGATGGGGGGCGCCATTGGCCTGGGCAATGTCACCCCGGCAGCCGAGTTTAATATCCACACCGATCCCGAGGCAGCGGCCATCGTCTTTGGCTGTGGACGCCCGATCACGGTTTCGCCTCTGGAGGTCACACATCAAGCTCTGGCGACGGAAGAGATTGTAGCGCGCCTGCGCGGTGCGAACCGGCGCGTAGCTACATTTGTGGCTGATCTGCTGGTCTTTTTCGCCTCAACCTACCACCGCGTTTTTGGCTTCACCGCGCCGCCTCTGCATGATCCCTGCGCCGTCGCGGCGGTCATCGATCCCGCTATTCTGAAAGCTGACATGATGCATGTCGAAATTGAGACTGCCGGCACCTGGACCGCTGGCAGCACCGTTTGTGACGTGCATGGAGTCCTTGGTTTGCCGCCTAACGCCCGCGTAGGCTATGGCCTGGAGGTTGAGCGCTTCTGGGAGATGGTCATCGAAGCGGTTCTGTCCTATTAGCCAGGTGTAATCTATGCGGGCAGTTGCCTGGAATAATAAAAAGGCCATGCTTTTTACTCAAAGCGTGGCCTTGCCATCTGTTCGCCGTGAAAGGCAGGGTTCAGATCTGGTAGTCCATTTCTCCATTCCAGCCCTGCGTAAGCTCCTGGTGCTTAACGAGCGTCTCCCCGCCTTTGACCAGCAGCTCAGCCGGCTTGGCGGCAACGACTGAATTGGGAGGAACCGACTCCAGGACCAGCGCCATCGCGCCGATTTTACTGCCGCGTCCAATCGTCACGGGACCGAGGATGGCCGCGCCTACTCCGATGGTCACATCGTCCTCTATCGTCGGGTGGCGTTTTTGCAGGCGTCCGGGGCCAGAGCGCCACCAGCCGGTCGCTCCCAGCGTCACCTGATGGTAGAGCATCACATTGTCGCCAATCTCGGCAGTTTCCCCGATGACCACGCCCGCGCCATGGTCAATAAAGAAGCGTTTGCCAATGCGCGCGCCAGGGTGAATTTCGATGCCGCCAGTGAGGATGCGCGCGAACTGCGAGAGCATTCTGGGGAGAAGAGGAATATGGGCCTTATAGAGTGCATGGGCGATGCGATGATAGAATATGGCCCAGAAACTCTGGTAGAAGAGTGCTTCAAGGATATTCTTGCAGGCCGGATCTTTCTCCATAATCACGTCAAGCGCATCGGGCCAGATCGTGCGGCGGCGTGGCGCGTGGCCGGGCGCCTGGATAAAAATGCCGGGTGGGAGTTCTGGTAAATGACTGAGCTCGTCTTCGTTCTGCAAGCTATGGCCTGTTTCGCCAGGAATACGTTGTGACATTGTATAAGCGCTACCTTTACTCCCCTGGTGCTAGAATACAAACGCCGAAGGCATTTTCCTTTCTGGAGTGTATGGCAGTGGGAGGAACTTGTCAAGGGCCATAGTGTACCGGACGTGCATCATCTTTTTGCGCGTGGAACCAATCATCGATGAGCGCCGTGGCAGGTGCCTGGTTCCTCAGCTCCTACTGACCAGGCTGGCTAACAGCGGTGGTCGATGTGCTACAATGCCGGGGTAGAGGTACTTGCGTGCCTCATCGGGTTCTGGCATATCAGAGAGCAGAGAAGAGAGGGTCAGATGGCGGCTCGCAGCGCGAGGGAGGGTTCCGCGACGGTCGGGCGTATTATCAGAGAGTATCGTCGCGTGCGTGGGATTACGCAGAAGCAGTTTGCCGGGGCGCTGGGCGTCGAGGCGCGCACGCTGAGGATGTATGAAAATGGCGAGCGCGAACTGGAAAATATCAGCGACCTGCGGCGCATTGCCGACCTGCTGGCCATCGATCCCGTCGAACTGGGGCTGGCTGCCAGAACACCGGCAGCCAGCCCTCAACAACTCTACGCCACGGTTGAGCAGGTCGCCGCTCTGCTCCTGCAGACCAGGCTGAGCGAGGCCCGCGCGACACTTGAAGAGCTGTTGCGCGACCTGAGACGGCCCGGCGAGCACGATGATCCCGCTTTTCTCCGCGCGCTGGCTTCCGTTCACTGTATGGCCGGCCATGTGCAATCCCTTACGAGCAAAACGAGCGAATGCGCGCAGATGATTCAGCAGTACCAGGAGACGGCGCGGCTGGCGCGCGAACTGGACGACCAGTCTCTGCTCGCGCTGGGACTGGCCTATCACGGCGAGATGCTGCGCAGGCGCGGAGAAGTGGCCCGGGCGTTTGCTATGCTGGAAAAGGCGCGCTCCGAGTGCCCCCACGCCAGTCTTGCCGCGCGTGGGACCATTGCGCTGTTGCTTGGCCGGGCGCATCTGGCCAGGAGGGAGTACAGCAGTTTTCAGCGTCAACTGGAATGTGCCGCTGAACTGGCGCGCGAGGTCGCACAGCCTGCAGAAGAGGCGCTCGCCAGCCTGAGTCCGGGCGTCGTCTATGCCGAGTACGCGCGCGGCTACGCTCTGTCTGGTCAGTTAGAACTCTGCCAGAGCTATCTTAACCAGGCCGAGGAGCACCTGCCTGCCTGCAATTTCTGGAGTCTCCAGCTCAAAGCTACCAGAGCAGAAGCCCTGGTTCACGCCAACGATGTCGCCACGGCGCTTTCTCTCCTCATCGAGGTGGCGCACCAGGCTCAGAGATGCGGCTATCAACTCCTCATCGAGCGTCTGTATCGTCTGCAATACTTCCTCGAAGACCAGATCTCTTTGCTGCGTCAGGCCAGCCGTTCCCTGGGCGAAGCGCTCTATGGGCCGATTGAGCCCTGATCGTCATTGCACCTGGCCTATCCTATCCTATCCGGCTCAACGGCCTGATTCCGCCGGCTTTCCGCTGCCAGACGCAGGAAAGCGGAACTTTTTTTTCCTCTTCTGCCTGATCGCCCATTGTATACGTTCTCCAGAAATCCTCCTCCAAAATGTCCGGTATTACAGTTATAAGAAGAATAACGCGCAAAAAGGGGGTTTTATGAAAAGAGGTTTTGTATATTTTGTACAAATGCTGGCAAAAATATCAGAAAAAGAGGGTGGAAAATCAATGCTTTTGCGATGAGGAACGATCTCTTCCCGGGTATTGCATAGCTGGATTGTGCATATTATACTTCTCTCAAGAAATGTGAGCTGAGTAAATAGCGATGTCGCTGTGTTCCATGCTCCTCGTTGATCTGGGGATATGGTATATGATGCAGGCATGGGAAAGAAAAAAGAACATCTAGATAGCAATGGCGCTTCTGGAATGAGAGTGATAAGAGATAAGATCACACATTCTGGGAGATATACGTGCAGGATTCTACGGCATTACCACGGGCGCAGGACGCTGCCGGGCAGGCAGCGGTTGAGGAGGGTATCGCGACCCATTGTCCCTATTGCGCGTTTCAGTGTGGTATGTACCTCAAAGCTTCCCAGGCGGGAGTCGAGATCAGCGGCAATCGGCAGTTTCCCGTCAATAAGGGTGGACTGTGTGTCAAAGGATGGACGGCGGCGGCGACGTTGACCCATCCTGAGCGTTTGCTGACGCCCCTGGCGCGTACTGCCAGCGGAGAACTGGCGCCAGTGACCTGGGACGAAGCTCTCGCGCGCATTACCGACTCTCTTCAACATATTCAGGCGGTTTATGGACCTGACGCGGTGGGCGTCTTTGGAGGCGGTACGCTGACCAACGAGAAGGCGTACCTGCTGGGCAAATTCGCGCGCGTGGCTCTGGGTACCTCGAATATTGATTATAATGGCCGTTTCTGTATGTCGTCCGCTGCTGCTGCTGCGCTTATGGCCTTTGGTATTGATCGCGGCCTGCCCTTTCCGCTGGCCGATATTCCACTGGCGGAAGTCATTCTGCTGATCGGGAGCAATATCGCCGAGACGATGCCGCCCATGATGCAGTATCTCGAAGCGCAGCGGGCGCGCGGAGGACGCCTCATGGTGGCGGACCCGCGTACAACCGCCACGGCGCGGGCGGCGACTCTGCATCTCAAGCTGATTCCCGGCTCTGACGCGGCGCTGGCGAATGGTCTGCTGCACATCCTCATTCGCGATGGACTGATTGATCACGGCTATATTCGTGAACGCACTGAAGACTTTGAGAAGGCTCGTTCTGTGGCTGCGGCCTACTGGCCGGAGCGCGTGGAGCGCCTGACCGGGGTAGCGGAGACGCAGCTTGTACAGGCAGCTCACGCGCTCGGTACTGCCTCCAGCGCCATGATTCTGAGCGCGCGTGGTACCGAGCAGCAGAGCCAGGGAGTCAATAATGTGCTGGCCTTTATCAACCTGGCCCTGGCCCTGGGACTGGTCGGCAGACCGGCCAGCGGCTATGGTTGTCTGACGGGTCAGGGCAACGGCCAGGGCGGTCGTGAGCATGGGCAGAAGGCCGATCAACTGCCAGGCTATCGTAAAATCGACGATCCCTCCGCTCGTCGACACGTAGCCGCCGTGTGGGGTGTGGAGGAACGCGCCCTGCCCGGTCCGGGCAAATCAGCCTATGAAATGCTGGCCAGTCTGGGGCAGGCCGATGGCGTGCGCGCGTTGCTGGTCATGGGGGCGAATGTGGCGGTCTCCGCGCCGCATGTGGAGCATATTCGCCAGCGTCTGCGCGCGCTGGATCTGCTGGTGGTGGCTGACTTTTTCCTTTCGGAGACCGCTCGCCTGGCGGATATTGTTCTGCCCGTTGCCCAGTGGGCGGAAGAAGAAGGCACCATGACCAACCTGGAAGGGCGCGTCATCGCGCGCAAGCGCGTTACCAGTCCGCCGCCCGGCGTCTGGAGCGACAGCGAAATTCTCTGCGCCCTGGCCGCTCGCCTGGGTAAAGGCCAACACTTTTCCTATAGTCTGAATGAGGAGATCTTTGCGGAGCTTGGGAGGGCCAGCGCGGGCGGCATTGCCGATTATGCTGGTCTGAGCTATGCGCGCATCGAGCGCGAGCAGGGCGTTTTCTGGCCCTGTCCCTCTGAGGAGCACCCGGGCACGCCGCGTTTGTTTCAGGAGCGTTTTTATACCGCCAGCGGCAGGGCGCGTTTTCATGCCACGCCTCACCGAGAGCCGGCTGAAGTGATAGATCAGGAGTATCCGCTCTATCTCACCACGGGACGCCTGCTTGCCCATTATCAATCGGGTACGCAGACGCGCCGGGTTGAGCGTCTCAATGAAATCGCGCCGGAACCGCTGGTAACCCTGCATCCCTCTCTGGCCCGGCGTTACGGGCTACAGGATGGAGATAGTGTCAGGCTGACCACGCGTCGGGGTACTGCTCTCTTTACCGCGCGGGTCGCGGCTGACATACGTGAAGATACCATTTTTGTCCCTTTCCACTGGGGGGGCAAACAAGCGATAAATGTGTTAACCAACCCGGCCTTAGATCCTCTCAGTCGTATGCCGGAGTTCAAAGTATGCGCGGTTCGTCTTGAGCCGGTCTTGACGCAAAAGGAAGGATAATGCTATGACGCGGAAACAACGTCTCGTCGTGATTGGGAATGGTATGGCCGGTGCGCGCCTGGTGGAAGAAGTGCTGGCGCGCGGTGGTCGGGAGCTGTTTGAGATCGTCGTCTTCGGTGATGAGCCATATGGCAACTATAATCGCATTTTGCTTTCCGGCGTGCTGGCCGGTACTCACGACGCGCACGACATTTTTATCAACCCTCTGGCCTGGTATGAGGAGAACGGAATCACCCTGCACGCTGGTCAGCGCGTTTGCCAGTTGGACCGAGAGGCGCGCACGGTGCGCACCGCCGAGGGGCTGGTTGAAACATATGATCTGCTGGTCATTGCCACCGGGAGCTCGCCCTATGTGCCGGCCCTGGAGAACCTGAGCGGCGAAGGGGGTCAGGAGTTCAAGGACGGCGTTTTTGTCTTTCGCACCATGGACGACTGTGCTCGTATGATCGAATATACCCCGCGTGCGCAAAAGGCGGCGGTGATTGGCGGCGGCCTGCTTGGTCTGGAGGCCGCGCGCGGTTTGCTCAACCGCGAACTGGATGTGCATGTGGTGCATATGACCGAGCACCCGATGAATGTTCAACTCGATCAGCCTGCCGGTGCGATTCTCACCAGATCGCTGGAAAGCATGGGGGTCCAGCTCCATCTGGGCAAGCGCACCACAGCGGTGCAGGGCAACGGTCACGTGACCGGTCTGACCTTTGGCGATGGTACAGAGCTGTCCTGCGATATGCTGGTCATCTCGGCGGGGATTCGTCCAAACGTTGAACTGGCCCGGCAGGCCGGTTTGCTGGTCGAGCAGGGCATTGTGGTAGACGATGATCTCTCCTGCCCCGGCGCTCCCGGCATCTACGCGCTGGGCGAGTGCTCGCAGCATCGCGGCCAGCTCTACGGACTGGTCGCGCCGCTCTGGGAGCAGGCTCAAATCCTCGCCGAGCGCCTGACCAGCGAGGCCTCGCAGCGCGTCTACGAAGGCTCGCGCGTCTCGACCAAGCTCAAAGTCATGGGGGTAGAGCTGGCCGTGATGGGCGAGAAAGAGGCAGTCACATCTGATGACGAGGTTGTTACCTACGCGGACGCCGCCAGTGGGGTCTACAAAAAGCTAATCATTCGCGACAATCAACTGATCGGCGCTATTCTCATGGGGGATGGCCACGCCGCGCCGAAGCTGCTGCAAGCCTTCGAGCGTCGTATGCCCCTGCCAGCCAATCGCGCGGAACTGTTGTTCAATCTCAGCGGCGAGAAAGCGGGTCTGGGCGTGGCTGATCTGCCCGATGACGCGCAGATTTGTAACTGCAATGGCGTCTCCAAGGGCAAAATTATCGCGGCGGTCAAGGCCGGCAAGCGCAGTTTAAAGGTCTTGTGCGATGCCACGCGCGCGGGTACGGGCTGCGGCTCCTGCAAAAATCAGGTGCAGGAATTGCTGGAACTGGCGGCGGACGGTCTGGTGGTGGATGATCCTTCTCTTCATTACTATGTGCCGGGTGTACCCTATACCAAGCCAGAGTTGATCAAAGCTATTCGCGAGCAAGAACTGCGCAGCGTCTCCGCCGTCTTCGCGGCCCTGGCAGGTGGCAAGGAAGATCCCAAAAGCAAAGCGGGCCTGGCCTCGTTGTTAAAAACCATCTGGGGCAAAGATTACGAAGACGAGCGGGACGCGCGCTTCATCAATGATCGTGTTCACGCCAATATCCAGCGCGACGGTACCTTCAGCGTGGTACCGCGCATCTATGGAGGTGTCACCTCGCCGCAGCAACTGCGCCGCATCGCCGACGTGGCCGAAAAGCATCAGGTGCCCATGGTCAAAATTACTGGCGGCCAGCGCATAGACCTGCTGGGTATTCCCAAGGAGAAGCTGCCGCAAGTCTGGCAGGATCTCGGTATGCCTTCCGGGCACGCCTACGCCAAGTCGTTCCGCACCTGTAAAACCTGCGTCGGCAGCGAATTTTGCCGTTATGGTCTGGGCGATAGCACCGGTCTGGGCATCAAGATCGAGCAGCGTTTCCAGGGCATTGAATCGCCTCACAAAATGAAACTGGCCACCTCTGGCTGTCCGCGCAACTGTGCCGAAGCCACCATCAAAGATGTGGGCGCGGTCGCTATCGAAGGGGGCAAGTGGGAGATTTATATCGGTGGCGCCGGTGGCTCCAATGTGCGCAAGGGCGATCTGCTGTGTGTCGTTGATACGCAGGAGGATGTCCTGCTCTACATGGGACGCTTTATGCAATATTATCGGGAGAATGCCAAATACCTGGAACGCACACACGGTATGGTAGCTCGCCTGGGCATCGATTACCTGCGCAGCGTACTCGTCGATGACAGCGAGGGCATCTGTGCGCGACTCGACCAGGAAATGCAGGCAGCGGTGGATGCCTACCAGGACCCCTGGCAGGAGGCCGAAGCGCCCGTCACTCCCTATCAATTCACCAGTGTCGTCGAGAGCGTGCAGCCAGCAGGCGTGCGTTAAGCAGGCGCAAGAGTTCGCGCGAGGAGAAGCATCCATGGAAACAACCACCATCGAGCAGACCGTTGCCAGCTATAATCTTGGTCCAGTAGAACGCGTTCCGCCGGGAGAAGGGAGAGTCTTCCGCGCTGGCGGCGTCGAGGTAGCGATTTTCCGCACGCGCGCAGGACAGATCTACGCTACACAGCCAACCTGCCCGCATCGCGGCGGTCCTCTGGCCGATGGTCTGGTAGGCGCGGGCAAAGTCATTTGCCCGCTTCACACCTACGCCTTTGATCTGGAGACAGGCCAGCCAGTCGAGAACGCCTGCGCACAGTTGCGTACCTATCCAGTGAGGGTGAATGAAGCAGATGAGATCCTGCTCACTTTGAGCGGGGTGTGAGGAAGGAGTCGCGCTATGTACGCACCAGATGCCAGCGGCAAACGGCCTGCTGCCACTGTTTTCGCGTCGTTCCTGCATTTTGATTTATGTTTTACCCTCTGGGTACTGATCGGTTCGCTGAGTATTTTTATCGCGAAAGACCTGGGCTTGAACGCCGCGCAGCAAGGTCTGATGGTTGCCATTCCAACCCTGAGTGGTTCGTTGGTGCGCGTCATTGTAGGCGTCCTGAGTGATCGCTTGAGCGGCAAACGCGTGGGCGTGGGCATGCTGATCTTCCTCTTCGTGCCCCTGCTGCTGGGCTGGTTGCTGCCAGTGAACTTCGCGGGTATTATCGGCCTGGGACTGCTGCTGGGAGTCGCGGGAGCATCCTTTGCGGTCGCGCTGCCGCTGGCCAGTCGCTGGTATCCGCCGGAGCGTCAGGGGTTGGTGATGGGCATTACCGCCGCCGGTAACATCGGTACGGTGATTGCCAATCTCTCGGCGCCCTCCCTGGCGAAGATGTATGGCTGGCATAACGTCATGGGCATGTCTATGCTGCCTCTGGTCGTCGTGCTGCTGATCTTCCTGCTCATGGCCAGAGATAGTCCTGCCGGTCCCCAGGCGGTGCCGCTCAAGCGCTATCTGGCGGTTCTTAAACGCGGCAATCTGTGGTGGTTCTGCCTGTTCTACAGTGTCACCTTCGGCGGTTTTGTCGGACTCAGCACCTTTCTGCCGCTGTTCCTCAAAAATCAGTATGCGTTTAACCCGGTGACAGCGGGTCTGTTTACCGCGCTGGCTGCCTTTCTGGGCAGTAGTCTGCGTCCGCTGGGCGGCTACCTGGCTGATAAATTCGGCGGCATCATCGCGCTCACCTTGCTTTTCATCGGCATCGCTGGCGTTTACGGAGGACTTTCCCTGCTGCCCGGCGTGCCAGCCGTCACCTGGCTGCTGGTTATCATCATGAGCTTGCTGGGCATGGGGAATGGCGCAGTTTTCCAGCTCGTCCCGCAGTATTTCCGCCGCGAAATCGGAGTCGCGACAGGCGTTGTCGGAGCCCTGGGAGGTCTGGGCGGCTTCTTTCTGCCCACCCTCCTGGGCAGCGTCAAGCAAGCGAGTGGCTCCTATGCTCCTGGTCTGCTCGTCCTGGCAATTGTCGCCCTGCTTGCGCTGATCGTCCTGCGTCTGCTGGTCGCCTTCCGCGCAGGCTGGCGGGTGGCGCCAGGCAGGGTAACAGAGAGCAAGATCGCCTGAGCAGGAAGCGCCCATAGGCCAGAAGGGGGAAGCCCCTGCTCATTTGCGCGAAATCCAGCAGAGGCGTTGTGCCTCTGCGCTCCCGCCGGTTTTTGGGTGGAATAAGGTATCAGTGCTGGTCCGGCCAGCCTCAATACTTTATTCCACCTTTTTTCTCCTGACGCCTGCGGCGCCAGGAGGACTGCTGAGAAACCCGGAGCTATTCAATGGGAGGACGCCAGACACGCTCGTTTTTCTCACTGTTCGCGCCAGCAACGCTCAGAAGGTTTGGCGGGTGGTTTTATTGGGCGCTGGCGTTGCGCCGTCACACGATAAAAGCCACACCAATATGGCCGATTCGCGCCAGATTGGCGAATCAGGTCTTGACAAGTCGCAAGAGGTCGGCTATACTAACGCCGTTCCGTTAAAAGAACATGGTGACCGTAGCTCAATAGGCAGAGCTCTGGATTGTGGCTCCAGCGGTTGTGGGTTCGAGCCCCATCGGTCACCCTTTTTTATTTTCCCTCTCATCAGGTAAAAACTCCGCACATACCTTCTCCCTTTGATCAAACCAGAGATTCTTCGCGTTTTAACAGCGCGCGGGCCATGGTGAGAAAGGCATCGAGGGATGGTGAGAGCCATTTATCTTTATGCCAGACGAGATGGGTGGCCACGGTCAGGTCAGGTCCATTCCAGGGAAGTTTGACCAGGCGGCCCTGCTCAATTTCGGCGGACACGGCCACAGCGGTCAGAACGCTGAGCCCCAGGCCGGTCATCACACATTGTTTGACGGCTTCCAGGCTGTTGAACTCCATAATGCTGCCGGGGAAGACACGTGCTCTCTTCAAGATCTGTTCCAGAATGGCGCGATAGGAACAACCGGGCTCGGTGAGCAGCAGATCGGCGCCGTTCAGGTCTTCTGGCACAACCGACGCGCGCCTGGCGAAGGGATGGTCGGGAGCCGCGACCATCCAGACCGGCTCGTGGGCCAGCACTTCGTCGCCTGCTCCACTTTCACTGTCCACCTCGTCATTCATAATCGCCACATCGATTTCCCCCTCGTGAACCAGGCGGCGCAATTCATTATACGAACTGGGGCGAAAAATGAGATGTACGCGGGGATATTGCATACGAAAAGCTCGCAAAAGAGCTGGCAGACGATAAATGCACAGAGACTCGGAGGAGCCGATTCTCAGCGTACCCTGCGGGGGCGTACCAGTCGCAATGGCTGACTGAGCTTCTTCAGCCAGGCGCAACAACTGCTCGGCATAACGCAGAAGTTGCTGCC
>DASZXF010000277.1:0-2268 GCA_035546055.1 Ktedonobacteraceae bacterium | reverse complement strand
CTAAAGGCCAGCTATATGTAGCAGAACAGGTATCCAGCGTTTTGAATCTACTTCGTTGTAAACAATTGAGCCAGGAGAAGCATAGGGCTTGGACAGGGAACGACTCGCGCTCTGACGTGCTCTCTTGCCCGGCCAGCCATCCCAGAAAGGTATAAACGATGAGTTTGACGTTGACCTACAAAGATGATCATACCCTTCCGCCGTTAGAGTGGCACGCGCGCTCAAGAGCCTGGTGCGGCGAGATGCGCGCTCACCAGCCAGTTTTCTATCACGAAGAGTACGGCTGGCTGGTCTTTTCTTACCAGCACGTCCTCCAGGTTTTTTCGGATTATGCAACCTACTCGTCGGAATACGAGATGTCACCGACCCGGGAGCAGGAGGAAGGACGCAGCATCATTACCATGGACCCGCCGCGCCATCAACAACTGCGCTCGCTGCTCACTCAGGCGATGTCGGCGCGCACGATTGCCCAGATGGAGCCGCGTATTCAGCAGATCGCCGACGAGTTGCTCACCAGGATCGCCGAGCGGGGCCAGGTGGATTTTATGGAAGACCTGGCCAATCCGCTGCCGGTGATTGTCATCTCCGAACTGCTAGGGCTGCCGCGAGAGGATTGGCCGCTCTTTAAAAAATGGACCGACGCCCAGGTGCAGGGCAAAGCCGGGCAGGATGGCTCTCATCAAATGCTGACCGCCTACTTTTTCCAGCACGTCGAAACACGGCGGCGGCATCCCGACGAGAGCCTGATCAGCCGCCTGCTGAGCGCGGAAGTGGAGGGCAAGCGCCTGACTCAGGCCGAGCTGTTCAGCTTCTTTTTGACCCTGCTGGTGGCTGGCAATGTGACGACGACGAACCTGCTCGGCAATGCTATGCTCTGTTTCCATCTCTTCCCTGCCGCGCTCGCACACCTGCGCCAGCATCAGAACCTGACGACCAGCGCGCTTGAGGAAGTTTTGCGCTACATGCCGCCTTCGCGGGTGCTGGCCCATGATCCCATCGGCAGTCGCCTGGCGAAAAGGGAGACTGAACTGGCCGGGCAGCTTATTCGCACAGGCGAGACAGTACGTCCCATTATCCCTTCAGCCAACTTCGATGAACAGCAATTCGCCAGCCCGGAGGTGTTCGATATTGAGCGCCAGCCAAATCGCCATACCTCTTTCGGTCATGGCATCCACTTCTGCCTGGGCGCTCCCCTGGCCCGCCTGGAAGCTCGCGTGGTACTGAGCACCATGCTGAAACGCTTCTCTCAGTGGGAGATTCTTGACCCTGAGCATCTCCCACAAATAGATACTGAACTGCTCTTTGGTGTCGAGCATCTTCCCATGCGTTTTCACGCCCTATAAACATAGAATAAAGTGGATATAGTGATGAGTTTGCCAGTGGGAGCAAAATTGGCGACCGTTGGCAAACTCTTGCTGAGAAGAGACGAGCAGCAAGCGGCTTGAAAAGGGAGAAAGAGCAGATCGGCGGGAGCAAAATTGGCGACGATTTCCATGGCCTGGCAAAGGTATCACAAAAAGGCAGGACTTTCGGGCCACGTGAGTCCATTTTAAGCTCGACAAACGTATTGTAAAGGCAGTGTTTTTACGCCCGATGAGTCCGAGGATGTACTACAGAAAGAGGCGCCTTATGCCAATATCTCGTTTCAGTCTTGGAATCGAAGAGGAATTCCAATCGGTTGATAGCCAGAGTGGCGAATTACGCTCCAGCATTACCACGCTTTTTGAAAAAGGGCGCGGCATCTTTGGAGAAAGACTGCACGCTGAATGGGCACAATCGATGATCGAATTAACCAGCAGTGTCTGTCCTGATATACATGCGGCCCGCGCGGAACTGACCCAAACACGCCTCTCACTTGCTCAATTGATGGCTCAGGAGGGGTTGCGTCCCATCAGCGCGGGCACCCATCCGACGAGCCTGTGGCAGACGCAGGAGAAGACCGACAGGCCGCGTTATCACTATCTGGAGCAGGAATATCGCGATGTGATGCGCCGGCGAGTGCTCTTTGGTCTGCACATCCACGTTGGCGGAATACACGACCAGGAAGCCACGTTACGGCTGATTAACCAGTTGCGCGCCTGGCTGCCACATCTGCTGGCTCTCTCCTCCAATTCGCCTTTCTGGGCTGGACGCTTTACAGGTATCAAGTCCTATCGCTCGGTTGTCTGGCAGAGCGGAGTGCCGCGCAGCAGTGTGCCCGATATTTTTCCCTCGCTGGCGGAGTTTACGCGCTACATTGATGATCTGACAGCCATGCGCTGTATCGCC
>DASZXF010000276.1:0-2853 GCA_035546055.1 Ktedonobacteraceae bacterium | reverse complement strand
TTCAGCTTCTTCGTACCTGCCCTGATAGACGTAAAGCAGCGCCAGATCGTTCATACACGCTGTTCTAATAGCATGCTCCGCCTCCCATCCTTGCTCCGTAGCCGCCAGCGCATGGGCAAGCAATGGTTCAGCTTCTTCATAGCGGGCACGACTGAACAGATATTTGCCCATCCGGTTCAGCAAATGCACCGCGACCACAGCCAGGTTGAGTACCTCGGCGAAGAGAGCGCATTGGAGAGCATGGGGAAGAAGCTGTTCCTGTCTCGGCCAGTTGGCAACGTCAGGGTCATCAGGATATACCATCAAAACCGCCTCCATTGCCCTCGCTGTCCATTTTACCTGCTCTTTCTCCTCCATCCTCTCTCTTACCACCTCCTGCACCAGTCGATGCATGTGTATCATCCCGCTCTCTGAATCGCGTTCTATCAGCGAATAGCTGCGTAGTACCCCTATAGCTTCGTCTAAGAGCAATTCATCGGCGAACATGGGCGCAAGCCCCTCAGTTCCTGCGATCAAAATGTATTCTGGAATGCCGCTGGGAGCAAGGAAGGCGCAGAAGCGTAGGAGGTTGGCGGCAGCCGGGTCGGTTTCCTCAACGGCGCGAAAGGAGATGTCCCAGGTGGTGACGACGGGTTCGGGATGTTCGATCTCGTTGTTGCGCTTGCGGAGCAGCTTCAGGTGGTGTTGCTGGTAGAGCTGCTGATAGCGGGCCAGACTGGTCGGTTTGCTGGCGATGTAGGCTCCGGCCTGGTCGAGAGCCAGAGGGAGGCCGCCCAGTTCGATGGAAAGCAGGCAGGCCAGCTCCTGGTCGGGGGGCGTGGCGGTCGTGAGCAGATTGGCGCGGCGCAGGAGGAGCTGCGCGCCGGTCTCGGGGTCCAGTGCCTCCAGGGCGAGGGGAGCGGCCAGACCCAGGCCAGCTTCGGTGATGGTGGCGACGCAAGTGGTAATGAGCAGGTGGCCACCAGCGTCCTGGGGCATAAACTGGCGCAGGAAGGAGGGCGTATCGGCATTATCGAGGATAAGCAGATAGTTGCGCTCCTTGCGCAGCCAGTCCTTCACGGCTTGCACCACCCGTTCCTGTTCCTGGGCATCGCAATCGGGCAGTTTCAGCAGGCGGGCCAGTTCGCTGTAAGAGCGCATCAGGTTTTCAGTTGTGTTGGCGTTTACCCAGAGAATAGCATCATAAGCAGAGCGATGGCGATAGGCATATTCTACCGCCAGTTGAGTCTTGCCGATGCCACCCAGACCACTGAGGGCGATGCGGGGATATCCATGCGCGTCAGTTTCGCCCGGGTGCAAGGCCTCGCTCAGACGAGCCAGCACGTGTTCTTGTCCCGTAAAGAAAGGGTTGCGCGCAAAGGGAATATTCCAGATCGGGGGTAAGGAGCCAGGAAAGGGGGCGGAAGCGGGCAGGATAGGTACATGTCGTCCAGGAAATCCCGCCGTTGCAGGCTTCGCTCGCCCCTTCTTGACTCCTTCTAAAAGTCGCTCTCTGGCCTGTGCTTCATCCAATGAGACGAGATCAATGGAGACCACCTGTCTCAGCAGGCCAGGGACATCACAGGGTTCAATCCGCACTGGCAGCACACGCCCCTGAGTTCCTCCGGGGTCCTGGCTGAAAGCAGCAGCCCATGCGGAAAAGGCAAGATCGGAGCGCAGGTAGGCAGGAGAGAGAACCAGCAGCGTGCGTTCCGCACGTTTCGCCGCCCGATCCATCTCAGCCACAAAATTCGAGCCAGGTCGGAAATCCCATGCCTGGATGACCACGGTATAGCCCGCCTGCTCTAACTGCATGGCGATCCATTCAGCCCACGGCAGATCACTGCTGGTATAACTGATGAAGAAGTGAAGAGGCTGCCGGGATTCTTGCGTGTCTTCCTGACTCATGGTACGTATGCTCCGAGCATGATGATTCCGTCACAAAGCGATAGATTAAGCAAAAGTATAACAGATGTCGTCTCTCCTTACAAGAAAAGAGGGGAGCTTTTTTGCGTCTTTATCGTGTGAGGGAAGCAGAGAAAAAGCTGGTTTGTCATCATTGCTTGAGAAGAAGACCGCGCTCCAGCGCAACAGCAACGGCGGCGGCGCGAGAATCGACATCTAATTTCGCGTAAATATTGGTCAGATATGCCCGCACTGTGCGTTCGGTGATCCCCAGGCGGAGCGCAATCTCTTTGCACCATTCAGGCAGCCAACACCGGGCCTGCGGCAGTGGATACGCTGGTGCGCAACGTGAATAACGCGCTGGCCTTACATAACTGGAACATCAATATCGCATCGCAGGCGCAGATTGTCGCGCGCAATCAGAGCGGATTTCAGCCCATCGCGATCATCTTCTACGTCTTCACTGCCCTGGTGAGCCTGGTAGGCATGCTTGGTCTGGCTCATACCCTTACTAATGCGGTGCTTGAGCGGCAGCGCGAGATTGGCCTCTGGCGTTCCATGGGGGCGACCAGCGGACGCGTTGGCCTGATTTTCTGGATCGAGGGGCTGGCGTTCGCGCTGCTCGCCTGGACGATTGGCCTGCTGCCTGGTCTGCCACTCGCTGAAGCCCTCCTCAAGCTCATCAGCCAGATCCTTTTCTCAGTGACATTCACGGTGAGTCCATTGGCGCTGGCCGAAACACTGGGTTTAGTGATGCTCCTGGCCAGTCTGGCCAGCCTTGGTCCCGCGCTGAGCGCTTCGCGTCTGCGGATCAACCAGGCTCTCCGCTATGAATAAAGCGACCAGGGAAGCAGTGGCCCAGAACCTCGCCATGATTTGCCGTGTTGCCTGGCTGACAGGGCCGAGTTATGGATTATCCCCACTTTTTCCAACGCACGGGCGTGTTTCCCACCCCTCTAGGGGAAATGG
>DASZXF010000275.1:0-9701 GCA_035546055.1 Ktedonobacteraceae bacterium | reverse complement strand
GCTCATGGTGGGTCTGACGAGCACGCTGGGGGTACTGGTCGTCCAGTCCATGATCAACTGGTTCGGCTACGGTCAGCCTCTGACCGGCACTTTCCCGGAGACAGTCTTCCCGCCCGGATCGACGGTACCTTTTAATCTGCTCATTCTGGATCTGCTGGCTACCGGCGCGGTGGCGCTGGTCATACTCCTGATCGGCTATTCGATTGTGCGCCATGGGGTGTTGATCGAGCGGCCTCTGGCCCGGCGCGGCTTCTTTGAACAGTGGCGCGGTATTGTCATTGTCGCTACCCTGGTTGCCATTCTCATCTCCCTGCTGGTAGCGCTGACGCAGAGCAGCCTGGGCGGGCTGCTGTTGATTACCTGCCTGGCTACCGGTGCCTATGCCCTCTTTACCTGGAGCGGCTACACGGCTCATGATCGTTACATTGCCATGCTCAGTCCTTTTGTGCGCAGCACCGCGCAGCGTCACTGGCTAAATACCGACCTGCCCAGGACCGAGCAGGATCTGGAGCATCTCTTTTTCCACCTCTGCCACGACGTTCTGACCGTAGAATGCGCCTACCTGGCCATTCTCACCGGCGCGGTCAGGCGCAGTTTTAGCTATCGCTGGCCGGTGGGCCTTGTGCCGGGCCCACAGTGGAGCAAATCGTCCCGGCGCGGAAGTGGCGAACTCTCGCCCGTCCTGGCCGAGCGTCTGAGCGAAATGCAGTCCTCGCCCGCCACGCAGGGCCGCCGCATCCAGGTCTACGCTAACGGACAGCCCATGATCGTCTGGGTCGTGCCCATTTACAACGAGCGCGGCCTGGCCGCCACTCTCTACCTGGGACCGCGTGAAGATGGCGTGGCCTTCACTGATGAGGACATGAATATCGCTCACACCTGCGGCCAGCGTATTCTCGACACCCTGGGCGACCACGAGGCCATGCAGGCTGTGACCAATCTGCTGCGCAGGCGTGTGGTCGATGTCAAGTTGCTAGGCGCGCAACAGCGCAGAGTCCTGCACGACGAGATCCTGCCTCAGATGCACCTGGCTCTCCTGCAACTCGAAATGCTGCGCTCTTTGCCGGAGGCAGCCTCGGATAGCAACGTAAGCGCGGAAGAAACCTCCAGAGATGGAGACGAACTCACCCGGGCGCGCAAACGTTCGGTCGATGAGGCCATCGCCATCATCAGCGACACCCATCGCCGCCTGGCCGCCATGATGCGCGCCACCGCACCGGGAGCGCCGCATCGCCTGGAGCGTGATGGACTGATCAACGCCATCCAGACCATGCTGGAGCAGGATTTCCAGCATGCCTTTGACGAAATCGACTGGTATGTGACCGAAGAGACCGCCGCGCGTATTGATGAACTGATCTCGCCTGCCATCGCTGAACTGATCTTCGCCGCCGTCCAGGAAGCTCTGAGAAACGCAGCTCGTCACGCGCGCGGCGCAGATATTCACCGCAATCTACGTCTGACCTTCCGGGCCACCTGGAATCCCGGAGGGCCGGGCATTGAGATCATCGTCGCCGACAACGGCGTTGGCATCGACTCCGCCGATTCCGCCACCACCGGCACCGGCGGCGGTCTGCTCACTCACAGCGCCCTGCTCGCCATCGCCGGAGGTAGTCTGACCATCACAAGCACTCCCGATGAAGGCGTCATGGTCAAAATTGGCCTGCCTGCCTCCGCCTTACAATAGCACATGAGGCGTGCTCTGGAGAAGTGATGCTCAAAGCTGGGCGATCTGGATGAGATTGCCGCAGGTATCATCGAAGACCGCGATAGTTGGTCCGGGTGTCCGGGTAGGAGGCGTGCGGAATACCACGCCCAGGCCCGTCAATCGCTCGTACTCCTGCTGGATATCGTCCACAAAAAACATCGCGGCGGGTATCCCTTGTTGGGAAATAGCCTCCTGAAAGGCTCTGGATGCCGGGTTGTCGTTGGGCTCCAGCAGAAGCTCGACGCCACCAGGTTCCTCCGGCGAAACCACGGTCAACCATTTGAATTGTCCGAGCGGAAGATCCTGCTTTTTGACAAAGCCCAACCTTTCCGTATAGAAGGCCAGAGCCTTATCCTGGTCGTCCACAAAAACACTTGTCAGCTTGATACGCACTCTTTGGTTCCTTTCTGTCGGCAAAATAAACGGCTCGCTGCTTTCCAGGTCAAAACCAGCGTTATTTGCCTCTTCTCCCGGCGGGCAGAAAAAACGGAAGGCGTCCAGGGATGGGCTATTTTTCAGACAACTGCTTGACAAAAAACAAAAATATCGATCTAATTCAATGTAAACGCGGAAGAATGCAATGACGGCAAAGGGAGAAGAGGCATATGCGTATTGCGCTTATTTCTGATATTCATGGGAACTCGCTCGCGCTTGATGCTGTTCTGGCCGATATCGAGGCTCAGGGCGGTGTTGACGCGTACTGGCTGCTGGGGGATTTTTCGTCTATGGGCTTTGACCCGGTAGGAGTGCTGGAACGCATTGCGAAGCTGCCCAACGCGGTGTGTACGCGGGGGAATCACGACCGTTACACGGTGACGGGCGAGCGACCTGGACCCACTGACGCGGAGGCGCAGGCGAAGCCGAAGCTCCTGCCGTTTGTGTTGTCCATGGCGACGAATCTGGCCTGGACGCAGGGACAGATTCAGGCCAGCGGCTGGTGGGCATGGTTCGAGCAATTGCCGCTGGAGGCTCGTCTGACCCTGCCCGATGGTACGCGTCTGCTGGGAGTTCATTCCGCGCCGGGGCTGGACGATGGACCGGGCATCATTCCATTGCTCAGCGACGATGAGTTGCGTGCTGCGCTCGCGCCTGCTCTGGCTGATCTGGTGGTTG
This sequence comes from Ktedonobacteraceae bacterium, assembly GCA_035546055.1. Classification (GTDB taxonomy): domain Bacteria; phylum Chloroflexota; class Ktedonobacteria; order Ktedonobacterales; family Ktedonobacteraceae; genus Paraktedonobacter. Next base: position 6,883 of record DASZXF010000275.1, on the reverse strand, counting down.
TCGGGCATACCCATGTGCCGCTGGATCGCACGCTGGACGGGGTACGGGTTTTTAACCTGGGCAGCGTCAGCAATCCCTTGCGGGCGCGCCTGGAGGCCAGTTATGGTCTGCTGGATGCCCAGGAGGCCGGTTATACCCTGCAACTGCGCTACGTGGACTATGATCGCGAGGCCGCCATCGCAGCTCTGCACCGGGTCAGGCATCCCACCGCTTCTTTGCTGGCGCGTTTCTTGCGCGGTGAAATGACGCCACCCTGGGCGCGTTAGCTTCGCAAACGGAGGTGCCTCCGAAACGCTCAGAGGCACCTCCGGTGCAGAGATGACAAAGCTCAACTCTGTTTAATCATGCGCTCCTTAACACAGGTTTTTCTGACACGGCACCAGTTTAAAGGTACCCAGGTTGGGGGCCGTAATCTCTTTGGATTTGATCTGCTCCTGTGTCAGAGGAGGCGCGGCCATGACCTGAGAGGTTTGCTCATTGCGAATGGCTCCGCCTTGCTGCATGACACGACCGGTAGCCGTGCTGGTCGCGGCAGGTGTCGTGGTGCCGGTCGCAGCGGCGGTCGCGGCAGCGGTAGCCGTGGCAGTGGCCACGCTGGTCGCGCCAGGCGTGGCGGCTCCGGTGGCCTGCGGAGTTGGGGTACCGGCATTCTCGGGCAGAACAATCCAGCCGGCGATGTAATGTTGACCTTTAGCGGTATGTTCGCTGCGGTAGAGGCCAGCCGTCTGATTCATAGGCACGACCGGGTTAGCCGTAAAATTAAGGGATTTACCGTCAGCGAGCGTGACCGTACCGGTAGCATCGGAGCCGCTCAGTCTGGCCTGCATATGATCTTCGCCGCTTTTGTCTTTGGCGGTGGCATTAAACACGTCGTTAGTGAGCGAGCCGCGAAACCATTGGGCGAATGTGGGAGCGTGCCCCTCCGAGCCATCGGTCACGAAGGCCACAACGCGTTTGCCAGTAGTCGAAAGGCCGACCCAGGTATTATCTGAGGCCGAGTGTCCGACATATTCGGCTGGTTTATTGGCACCTGGGACGCTGGTGCCAGGCGTGGTGGTCATGGAACCAGGCGACGCTTGCAAGTTTAAGCGCGTGGTATTCTGATGAACCGTTTTTGGGGGTGACGTACCAGCCTGGCAGGCTGCCAGTAGCAGAGTAAAGGTGCAGAGTATAGCGAGAATGAAGCCAGGGCTTCGTTTTTTTTGTTGCATACCAACTCCTACTCTTATCAATTTCCAGTTACCTTTGATTGGACAAGAGAGAAACTTGTCTCTGGTACTATATCGGCTCAGCCAAAATGATCCCGTTCGCGTCTGGAGAGACCGGCAGCCTGATTGCTCCATCGTGAGTTAACTCACTTCTCAAGGCGTGTTCTGGCCCCCTGGCCAGGGTATGCCGGACATGTTATGTTAGGAAAAAGAGCTGTTTTTCTTGTGAGAGGGGGAATTATCGATGATTTTGATCACTGGTGCCACAGGGTATATCGGTCAGCATCTGGTACGCCGCCTGGTCGCGCAGGGTGAGCGTCCGCGTTGCCTGGTGCGCGATCCGCGCAAAGCGCAGCGCCTCTTTCCCGGCGCGGACCTGGAGATTGCGCAGGGCGACACCACCGATCCAGCCTCTCTCGCCGAGGCGGTGAAGGGCGTGGAGACGATTGTTCACACAGCCTTCATGACAGCGGATCGCAAAGAAGGGCCGGGGAATCGCTATGATGAGACAAATGTGCAGGGCACAGGCCATTTGATCGCCGCTGCTGAGAGCGCGGGTGTGCGGCGCATGATCGAACTGAGCGGTCTGGGCACAAAGCCGGACAAGCCGGGGAGCTATATGCAGGGGCGCTATCTGGCGGAGCAGCGCTTAAAGGAGAGCCAGCTCGACTGGACCATTCTTCGGCCATCGGTGCTGTTTGGTAAGGATGCGCCCTTTATCAAAGGTCTGAGCGAACTGATCGAGCATTCGCCAGTTGTGCCCCTGATTGGCGGCGGCAAAGTCATGTTCCAGCCCATTTACGTGGAGGATGTTGTCAGCGTAATCATGTGGGTACTGGCCAGACCTGAGCAGAGCAGCCGGCAGACCTTTACCATCGGCGGTCCCGATTACTATTCGTTTACGCAAATGATCGACACCCTGACGCATGCGCTGCATCGCACGCGTCTCAAAGCGCCCGCGCCGCGCCCGCTGGTCGGCGTCGGTGCGGCGCTCATGGAAGCCGTTCTGCCGAAGCCTCCGCTGACCAGGGCCGCGCTGACGCTCTTTTCCTTTGACAACACCACTGACCTCAACAGCGTTGAGCGCCAGTTCGGCTTCAAGCCCATGTCGTTCGCGTACTTCCTGGCAGCGGACGAGCGCTGAAGGGGCGAGCAATCGGCGCAACAGGCGATGCTTGAAAAGCTCGGCCTTTTTCTAGCGGTAATATGTCTGCTGAAGCATAGATATGCTATAATGGTGAAGCACTGGCGTTTTCTTGAGCAGAAAGAGCGCAGTAGCCACTGCCTGGTATTTTTTCAGTATCCTCAAGCAGGTCGAGATGCTGCTTCAACCAGGCCGCTCACATCCTGCAGATGATACCGAAGGAAGCCGAAGAGGTCAAGTGTTTTTACACTAGGAGAACGGAGTCACATCTTGGTAGGACCTGATCCATCCTGGGAAGCGAGTCGGGATCTACGCTCTCTGGGAGAAGCGTTGTTGCGTATTTCGCGTACACTCCATGAACATTCGCGCAAATTAGAGGTCGCTTTCGAGGGCACATACGCGGGTGAACGAGGTGATCCGCGCGTGCAGTTACTCGGCGATTCCTTGCGCATCTGTCGCACCGCTGATCTCGAATTAGGCCGGATCAACCAGCAGGTCCAGCGTGCCCTGCTCTCTCTGCAGGAGCAGGTGGAGCGTTTCACGCAGAAGGTATCAACCCCCTCTTTTACGCCAAACCGTCAGGTGTCGCCAGCACGCCCGCAGCCTGCCAGCAACTTCGAGGCTGAACGCGATGCCCTCAACACCAGCATTATTAACCTTGAGCGCAAACGCAGCGAACTGGAGACGCTCTATGAAATCGCGCGCATGCTCAATTCAACCCTGGAATTTGATGAAGTGCTGCGCCTGGTCATGGACCAGGTGATTGAAGTAGTCAACGCGGAGCGCGGTTTTCTGGTGCTGATCGATCCCGCGACCGGCGAACTGCGTTTTGAGATCGCGCGCGATAAAGAGGCGCGTTCAATTGACGCCAATGCCTTCGATTTCAAGATCAGCCGCAGCACCGTCGAGCGCGTGGTGCGCACTCGCCAGTTGAGTTTAAGCCAGGACGCGCAGGAAGAATTGCGTGACGCCGAGAGCGTGCTGATGCAGGGCATTCGTTCGATCATGTGCGCGCCGCTGATTGTGCGCGATACCTGCATTGGCGCGGTTTACGTCGATAGCCGTATCGTAGCTGGTCTTTTCTTACCCAAGCAGGGCGATCTGCTGCAAGCCTTTTGCCGGCAGGCGGCTATCGCCATTGATAACGCGCGCCTCTTCGCCGATCTCAACCTGGCTCTGCGCAAGGTGGAAGAGGACAAGCAGTACATGGACAACATCTTCACCTCTATCGCCAATGGCGTGATAACGACCGACTCGGCGGGGGTGATTACCAAGTTCAATGACGCGGCGGGCTATATCCTCAATATCAATCCGCTGGCGGTCGTGGGCCGTCCTTATGAAGAGGTTTTCAGTCTGCGTCCCCAGGTCGGCCTCTCCGGTTTGCTCAAAAGCGCGTTGCGTCAGCATGAGCATGGAACGGTTGTGCCGCATTCGGTGGATTGCGAGATTCCGGGGCGCGGTCCGGTGAATCTCAGTCTGCACGCCTCCGCTCTGCGCGATGCTCAGGGCAACCACATCGGTATGGCCCTGGTCGTTGATGACCAGACCGATTTGCGCGCGGCCAGGGCCAAGGCCGAGGAGATTCGCCGCATCTTTGGGCGTTTCGTCAACCCCAACGTCGTCAAACGCCTGATCGAAGATCCGCGCGCGCTGCACCTGGGAGGTGAAGTCAAAGAGATCAGCGTCATCTCCGCCGACGTGCGCGGCTTCACCAGCTTGAGCGAGCGCCTGCCCTCGCAGGAAGTCATGAATCTGCTCAACACCTACCTCGATATCATGGTCAAAGAGATCTGGGAGGAGAACGGCACTATCACCGGCTTCTGGGGCGATGAACTGCTGGCCGTCTTTAACGCGCCGCTGAAGCAGGAGGACCACGCCCTGCGCGCTGTACGCGCGGCCTGGAAAATGCGTGTGGCGGTCATGGCCCATCAACAGAGTCACCACCAGGACTATCCGATTGCCTTTGGCTTTGGCGTCAACACCGGCGAAGCCATGGTGGGCAATATTGGCTCACGCGAACTGATGCAGAACTATACCGTGATCGGGGATGCCGTGAACGTGGCCGCGCGTTTGCAGAAAAACGCCTCGGACAACAATGTGCTGCTCAATCGCTCGACTTTCAAGCGGGTGCATAGTCTCGTCAGCGCCACTATGCTGCCGCAACTGGTGGCGAAAGGCAAGGCAGAGCCGCTGGATGTCTTTTGCTTAACCGGTCTGCTGGAGCGCTAAGCCTGGATGCAGGCTAGAGTTGCAGGCGCAGCACGAAACCAAGCTGTTCAATACGCACGAACCCGAACCATTCATACAGGCGGTGGGCGTGCGTATTTTCTTGCTGGGTGTTGAGCATGATGCGGGTCGAGCGAGCGCTTTTGAAGAAATTCACCGCCTCGGCCATCAGACGCGCCCCGATGCCCTGGCTGTTGTAGGCCGGGTGAACCGCGATGCGCACCAGGTAGCCATATTCGCCGTCCAGCGCGTTAAACTGATAGCCAACCACCTGTCCGTTCAGTTCAGCCACCACGAAATAGGGATGTGTGGCCATAATATCGGCGAAGGAGGCCGCGTCATAGCGCCAGAGGTGCTCAAAACACAGCTCCTCCAGGGTCAGCAGAATCGGGATATCGCCTGGTACGGCCCGGCGCAGGTGGACTGCCGGATTACCGGTGCTGGGGATGCTGTAGTCAAACTTATCATAGGCATAGAGCTGGCGAAACGGCGTAAAGCCGCGCTGGAGCAACGGCGAGCGCAGCCAGTCGTTCTCCAGATCGTTGCCCGAATAATAGAAATCGCTCACGCCCCGCTGCTCCAGCGTTTCTGCGAGCTTCTCCAGTTGAAGATCCAGGAAACGCAGGTAGGAGCGACTTTCGGTCCAGCTCACCCCGAAGCCGCCGATCCAGGCCGAAGGAGGATTGAGCGTCTGCGAGAGCAAAAAGCTGCGCATAGATGTACCCTGGAAGAGACCTACCGAGGGATAGGTGCGCAGAATATGCTTGAGTTCTTCCAGGGTAAAGCGCTGGTAAATGTATTCAGAGGTATTGAGCAGGCGAGTAATCAGGGAGAGGTCCGTGGGGGCCAGCAGCCGAACCTGTTCAGAGCGACGTAACATACATACCTCTTTATCGGATCACTCAGGCGTCGGGCCTTTGACCTCGCGCCGCAAGCGCTCTCTATCGGGTTTAGGTGCATTGCGCATACGATAGCCTTTGAGTTCATGGATGCGGCGCAGTTCGCCAATCAGCACATCCAGATTCAAGCTGAACTCTTTCTCCGGGGCCGGTCCCAGCGAATCCACCGCCGCGTCATCGCCCAGCAACTGATTGATGCAGGTGGTAGCGCCGGCTGCCATTGCCTCAATATTATACCCGCCCTCCTGCACCATCACGATCCGGCCAGAGCAGAGCGTTGCCGCCAGTTTGAGAATAATCTCATTCAGTTTGGCGAAGGCCGCCGTTGAGAGATACATCTGGCCCAGCGGATCGCACCAGTGAGCGTCAAAGCCGGCGGAAACCAGAATCAACTGGGGATCAAAGCGGTCGGCCAGCGGAGCCATCACCTGGCGGAAGACTGCTTCATAGGGACCGAAATCAGTCGTCGCGGGCAGCGGGACATTGACCGTCGTGCCCAGTCCTGCGCCGCTGCCGCGCTCGGTGGAGGCGCCGGTGCCGGGATAGAAAGGCGCCTGGTGCGTGGAGAAATAGAGCACGCGCGGATCAGCATAGAAAGCATCCTGGGTACCATTGCCGTGGTGAACATCGTAATCGATAATCATCACGCGTTCCAGACCGTGGTGTTCCAGGGCATAGCGGGCCGCAATGGCCACATTGTTAAACAGGCAGAAGCCCATCGCATTATCCGCCAGGGCGTGATGGCCAGGCGGGCGCACCAGGCAATAGGCGTTATCGACCGTTCCCTGGAGAACAGCGTCGATAGCTGTCAGCGGCGCACCGGCGGCGCGGATAGCCGCCTCATATGAACGCGCCGACACATAAGTATCCGTGGCGAAGAAGCGCGCCTGGCGTCCACTCTCTTGCTCCAGGCGACCAGCGCGCTCGGCAGCGTGTTTGACGCGCTGAATGTAAGCCGGCGTATGAATCAGCGCCAGTTCTTCCTCGCTGGCTGCGCGTGGAGCCAGGTGGACCAGTCCCTCGCGCTCCATCCAGTTCAGCGCCTCCAGAACCTCGATCACCCGGCGCAGGCGCTCAGGCTGCTCAGGATGGTCCTTTGGCGTGAGGTGCTCTAAAAATATCGGATCGTAGACCAGGGCAGTTGTCATATATGTTCTTTCCATCTATCCGCTGGTGGGATAGGGTGTGTGATGATTGTCTGTACCAACTTATTATAGGCAAAAGTCAGTCCCAGGTCCAGTCTCAAACAAAGTCTCTAGAGCTTTTTACCATCCCTCGCCGCTCATGTTGGAAGCCTGGTGCTCCATGGGCACAAGCAGATATCAGTCATCCCCACTTTTCCCGGCACCGCCAGGCGTGTTTCCCCTTCCCACCCAGGGGAAAGGATGAGGTTTGGCGAGCGCGCC